>JAEWQF010000026.1 GCA_023399295.1 Bacteroidota bacterium | reverse complement strand
GGATCACCAACAAGATCAGGGAAATGAAACTGAACGTGGCGGTTGTTTTTGCCGAAACAGGAGATGGGAATGAAGCAATCGCGAAGAACCTGGCTAACAATGGCATTGCCTCGTTCAACCACTCAATTGTTTTCAATGACTTTACACAAGAAGAGTTATGTGCAGTTTTTGCTCATCTGCTTCAGGTGGAACACCAACTGGTCATGGATCAGGATGCAGAGGAAGAATTCCTCCGATTCATTGGCCGTATGCGCGATAACGCACGCAATCGGTATCAGGTGAATGCCCGCACGATGTTGCTGCTGGCACATACAGTGGCGCAGATTGCGCAGCTTCGAATCGCCGCATCGGGTGAGCTGTCAAACCGGGTAATCTTTGCCGATGTCGACCGGTTTGAATGGATCGAAGACCAGACCAGCGGCTACCGGAAGGTTGGATTTCGTTAGCCGGTTACCGGACCGGCAAGAGAAACCATTACCGGTTGTGAATCGTCGTCCCCGGCCAGTCATCTGTACGGAAGGGGGAGGCCGGGAGACCCGCCTCGTTCACCAGGTTACACTCAGGGTTGTCGGCCCAGCCGTAGCGTACCGCGACGGGGAAGGGCACTTTGGCTGAGTGCACCACCACCTCGTTGCCCTCGATGTGCGCCTCGGCCCAATGGAACACCCTGTCCGGACCGGCGGTGGCAAACCCTTTGAGATCACCATCTCCCTTAA
This sequence comes from Bacteroidota bacterium, assembly GCA_023399295.1. GTDB lineage: Bacteria > Bacteroidota > Bacteroidia > Bacteroidales > Dysgonomonadaceae > Proteiniphilum. Next base: position 29,620 of record JAEWQF010000026.1, on the reverse strand, counting down.
TGGCCAGCCCGCTTGAGCAGGGTTTGAAGCAAATGCGGATCTTCCCCGCTTCGATCCGGTAGGAGTTGTAACGCGGTCCCTCGGCCACGATTGGCTCACCATAGGTATGGTGCCGTGCCAGCAATGCCAGCCGTTTGCCCACATCCTGTTTGTTCTTTGGGTGGATGTCATTCGCATCGCCAATGTCGATGGTGACAGCCATACCGGTCTGATGCAGGTTGAGTGTCTGCAGTTGTGCCTCCCGCAGCTCCGCCCATCCCGAGGCGGCCGGCTCCGATTTGCGCTGCATGTAGTTGGCCAGCTGTACGAAGTAGAATGGGAAATCGTAGCCCCATTTTGTTCTCCAGTCGCGGATCATCAGCGGGAAGAGCGTGCGGTACTGGTAGGCACGACCGGCATTGCTCTCACCCTGGTACCAGATGGCACCTCTGATGGTGTAGGGCACCAGCGGGGCGATCATGGCGTTGTAGAGAGTAGTCGGGTAGTATGGACTATTCGGATTTCGCTGTGGTGGCATGCCCACATCGTTGAGGTTCACTGCGGTGCGGAAGAGCCACTCACCCTGCAGGTTCTCCCGCAGGTTCTCCCTCCCTGCCGGGGCGATGTACAGCTCCGACTCCTTGCCCATGAAGCCACCCAGTCCCCCGGTATCCACCACCCTTACCACCAGGGTCGCTTTCCCGGCTTTCACCGCTGTTGCGGGGATCCGGTACTCTCTTGCAACACCGGCACCCTCGGTGGCACCGATCTTCACACCGTTGAACCAGCTCTCCTCGTTGTCATCCACCGCTCCCAGAGACAGAATCAGCTCTTGTCCCTCCCAGTTATCCGGGATCTCGATGCTCTTCTGGTACCAGGCGATCCCGTCGAACTCAGGCAGGCCGTTGTTTTCCCAGGGACCGGGCAGGGTGACGCTGCTCCACTCCCTATCCGGGAATGAGGGCTTTGCAGCAATCGCCTCTCCATCTTGCATTCCGAAGTCGAGCTCGTTCACCTTGAGGTGCCAATCGGTGTACTTCTGTTCGAAATATGCTTTCTGCTGCTCCCGGTCGTGTGGCAACGCCGCATACTCCTCTGCTGCTGCTTTGAAGTCGGGCATCAGCTGCAGCGATTCCAGGCTGGTCCATGCCTCTGCCATGGTGCCACCCCAGGAGGTGTGGATCAGTCCCACCGGCACATCCTGCGCCATCAGAAGATCCCTCCCGAAGAAAAAGGCGGTGGCGGAGAAGTAGGGGATGCTTTCCGGGCTACACTCCTGCCACCCTTCCGCAGAGATGTCAGCCTCCTCCAGCGGGTAGGTGCTGGTGGCCTTGTTTACCTGCAGCAGTCGTAGCCGGGGATGACTGGCTGCGGCTATCTCTTCCTCGTAGTGGTTGATTTTGCCCCACCCGGCCACAGGCATCTCCATGTTCGACTGGCCGGAGCAGATCCACACCTCACCAATCAGCACATTGCGCAAGATGATTCTTTCGCTGCCGGTGATCACCACCTCATAGGGACCGCCAGCTGCGGGTGTTTCAACCGTTGTTTGCCATTTACCGGTGTTGTTTGTCACTGCGGAATAGGATTTTCCGTTCCAGGAAGTGCTGATTTGCACGGTGCTGCCGGGATTGTCCATGCCCCATATCGGTGCATTTGTTTTTTGTTGCAACACCATGTGGTCACTGAAAATTGCCGAAAGCGACAACTGGGAATACAGGTGAGAAGAAAATGCCAGAAATAGCCCCACTAGAATAGCTGCAAGAACCCTGTTTTTCATTGGAAATCATTATATTTGTTTGAAGTCATAAAGATAGAGAAAGAAAAAGATGTGCAAATGATTATATGTGGAAAGATATGTGGAATAATTCCACAATGCATGCAGCTGGCTGATGAATTATTTTATTAATTCAAACAAATATATTATTTTTGTTTCAGATTCATTGAATAAAGAATAGAATTACGCGCATTGATTTTTATTTAATCCAACCAAAATCTTAACTATGTTTTTATTTTTTCGTAGTGATTACGCGATCTTAAAAACATAGTTATTTTTATTTAAAAAAATCCCAATCTTTTCCTGTTTTCGTTTGTTATATCCATAAATGACTGCTTATGGGGTACGAAATTGAACGCAAATTTCTGGTCAGCGGCGACTACAAACCGGATGCCTTTCACCATTATGTGGTGAAACAGGGATATCTCTCCCTCTCGGGTACCAGTGTGGTGCGCGTCCGGGTGAAGGGTGAGAATGGGTATCTCACGGTAAAAAGTGCAGTGGGACAAGGAAGTATCTCCCGTCATGAGTGGGAGTATGAGATCCCCCTGCGTGATGCGGAAGAGATGCTCCTCCTGTGTGAAGGTGCTTTGATTGAGAAAATACGTTATCTTGTCAAAGCGGGAAAACAGACCTTCGAAGTGGACGAGTTTCATGGAGCCAATGAAGGATTGCAGATTGCCGAGGTGGAGCTGGAAAACGAAGATGATCCCTACGAGAAACCCGCGTGGCTCGGTAACGAGGTTACCGGCAACGAGCGTTATTACAACTCTTATCTCTCGATCCACCCTTATCGGGAGTGGCGAGACCAGTAGTTACTCCACGATGGTCACCCAACCATACCGGTCCGGTTCATCACCGTACTGGATGGCGCGCAGCTTGTTGTATAGCTTCTCGCTCACCGGTCCGGCTTTCCCATCGCGCGAAAAATGATAGGTGCGGTTCTCGCTGATGTCATCAATGCGCAGGATGGGGCTGATCACCGCTGCCGTGCCACAGGCACCTGCTTCCTCGAAGGTGGCCAGTTCCTCCTCCGCGATTGGGCGTCGTTCCACACGCATGCCGATCTCCTCGGCCAGTTGCATCAGACTCTTGTTGGTGATAGAAGGAAGAATCGATTCCGATTTGGGGGTGATGTAACAGTTCTCCTTGATGCCGAAGAAGTTGGCCGGTCCACATTCGTCGATGTATTTCTTTTCTCTGGCGTCGAGGTAGAGCACGGCCGAATAACCCATCGCATGGGCTTTTTCACCCGATCGCAGGCTGGCGGCGTAGTTGCCACCCACCTTGAAGGTACCCGTACCGAGTGGTGCTGCCCGGTCGTATTCGCGCATGATTACCATGGGTGTCGGTTTGAATCCCTCCTTGAAGTAAGGTCCTACCGGTGTGACGAAGATCAGGAAGGTATATTCTTTTGACGGTTTCACCCCCACCTGGGGACTGGTACCGATCAGCAGTGGTCGAATGTAGAGGGAGGCGCCACTCTCGTAGGGCGGTACGAACCGCTCGTTTTTCCTCACCGCCAGCAGCACCATCTCTTCAAACAACTCCACCGGAAGCTCAGCCATCATAATTCCGCGGCAGGAGGATTGCAGTCTTTCGGCATTTTCACGCATACGGAAGATGCGGATCTTCCCGTCTTTTCCCCTGAAAGCCTTCAGCCCTTCGAAAGCTTCCTGACCGTAATGCAGGCAGGTGGCCGCCATGTGGAGGTTGAGCTCTTCGGAAGTCTCCAGCTGTGATGCACTCCATGCTCCGTCCCGATAGTAACTGCGTACGTTGTAGTCCGTCTTCATGTAGCCGAACGTGATGTTCGACCAGTCAATCTTCTCCATCTTCAATTTTTTAGCACTGTTAGAATCAGATTTATCTCACACAAATGTAGAGATAATTTTTGAAATTAGCCGATTTCACCAACTAAATCACTAATTTCGTATCTTCAATGATCGATCATCTCACCATAGCACGTATTCAGGATGCCGCCCAGATTGTGGATGTGGTTTCCGACTATGTGACATTGCGTCGCAGGGGTGTGAATTTCGTGGGATTGTGTCCTTTTCATGACGACCGTACCCCCTCCTTTTATGTCTCACCCTCAAAGAATATCTGCAAGTGTTTTGCCTGTGGCGAGGGTGGGTCGCCCATCCACTTCGTGATGAAACATGAGCAGCACTCCTATTATGAGGCGCTCAAGTATCTGGCCCGCAAGTATGGCATCGAAGTGGTTGAGAAGGAGTACACCGACGAGGAGAAGCAGGCACAGAGTGATCGCGAGAGCATGTTCATCCTCAATGAATATGCACGCGACTATTTCGTGAAGATCCTGCACACCCATCCGGAGGGAAAGGCAGTGGGATTGAGTTATTTCCGTGAGCGGGGTTTCAGGGATGACATCGTGAAGAAATTCCAGCTGGGATACAGTCTGGAGCAACGCGATGCGTTCACTGCTGAAGCCCAGAAGTCCGGCTACCGCCGCGATTATCTGTTGAAAACAGGCCTCTCTGCCGGCGGTGATGACAACAGGCCGCTGGTGGATCGCTTCAGGGGGAGGGTGCTCTTCCCGGTACACACCCTATCGGGAAAGGTGGTCGCTTTTGGGGGGCGTATCCTCAAGAAGGTGGATAACGTGGGCAAGTATGTCAACTCACCGGAAAGTGAGATCTACTCAAAGAGCAGGGAGCTTTACGGCATCTATTTTGCAAAGAGTGCCATCGTGAAGCAGGACAAATGCTTCCTGGTGGAAGGGTATACCGATGTGATCTCGATGCACCAGGCAGGCATCGAGAATGTGGTGGCCTCTTCCGGTACGGCGCTCACCCATGGGCAGATACGCATGATCCACCGTTTCTCGGAGAACATCACGGTGCTCTATGACGGTGATGCCGCCGGTATCAAAGCAGCCCTGCGGGGCATCGACCTGCTGCTGGAGGATGGCATGAACATCAAGGTGGTGCTGTTGCCCGAGGGGGAGGATCCCGACTCGTTTGCACGCAGTCAGAATGCGGAGCAGTTCAACCGTTATATCGCGGACAATGAGGTTGATTTCATCCGCTTCAAGACACAACTGTTGCTGCAGGAGACCGGCGATGATCCTGTGAAAAGAGCCGGGCTCATCTCCAACGTGGTGGAGAGCATCTCGCTGATACCCAGCTCCATCACCCGGTCGGTCTATACGCAGGAGTGTGCACAAATGCTACAGATGCAGGAACGGGTGTTGATTGAAGAGATCAACCGCATCCGACGGCGCAATTATGACCGGAAGAAGGAACAGAAAGAGCGGGCGGAGACGGTTGAGACTGACAGGTTGCAGGTTGCTGCCATCACTGATGGTGTCGTTGCCAAACCGCGCAAAACTGCCACCTCTGCAGGGCCTTACGACCGCTACGAGCGGGAGATCATCCGCTATGTGATCCGTTATGGCAACACGCCTATTTACCGCAAGTTTGAGAAACAGAAGCGGAAAGAAGGCAAGAAGGTGGTGGAAGAGGATATCCTGGTAGAAGAGGGACCCGGTGTGACCGAGTTTGTATTGTTCGACCTGGAACGTGACAACATCGGTTTTCACAATGAGCTCTACCGCACCATCTTTGAGGAAGCAGTGGAGCAGATTGAAAACATCGCATTCGATTCCGGTCGTTATTTCATTTCACATGCCGACCCGGAGATCAGCCGGCTGGCGTCCGAACTGATGAGCGACCGCTATCAATTGAGCAAGATTCACTCACGGATTCTCGGAGAAGAAGAGGGAGACCAGCGCTCACGCCTGCTGGAGCAGAATCTGCTCAACAGCTACGTGCCGCGTTCCACCACCGAGTTGAAGAATGCCTACGTGCTGCAGAAGATTGAAGTGATCAAGAAAGCGCTGAAAAAGGCTTCTCCGGAAGATGAAAATGGATTGATCCTGCAACTGCAGCAACTGCAGCAGATCAAGAAACTGCTGGCCAGGGAGCTGGGGGAGCGGATCATCCTGAAGTACTGACAGAGTAACCCGGCACGACTTGTCACTGACAGTTCGTCCCCGACAAACATAGAATCAACCGCCTCATAGTATCAATGCGATGGGGAACAAAATAAATAACTCAATTAATGAATCATCGATGCATATGTATTTAGAAACAAAGGATGTAGTTAAACAGTATGCCCATCACCTGGCACTTCACAAGGTGAGTATTTCCGTACCGAAGGGTACCGTTTTCGGATTGCTCGGTCCCAATGGAGCAGGCAAGACCACACTGATTCGCATCATCACCCGCATCACCGCACCCGACAGTGGAGAAGTCCTGCTTGAAGGTCGCCCTACGCAGGCGGAAGATGTCTACCGCATCGGTTATCTGCCCGAAGAACGGGGACTCTACAAGAAGATGAAGGTGGGTGAACAGGCGATGTACCTGGCGCAGCTGCGTGGCATGTCGAAGCAGGATGCCCATCGGGAGCTGATGATCTGGTTCAAGCGGTTCGACATCATGAGCTGGTACAACCGCAAGGTGGAAGAGCTCTCAAAAGGGATGCAGCAGAAGGTGCAGTTCATCTCCACCGTGATCCACAATCCCGACCTGCTGATCTTCGACGAGCCTTTTAGCGGCTTCGACCCGGTGAACGCCGACATCGTGAAAAACGAGATGCTCCGCCTCAAGGAGGAGGGCAAGACCATCATCCTCTCCACCCACAACATGGAGTCGGTGGAGGCACTCTGCGACAACATCGCCCTGATCCACAAGGCGGAGGTGGTGTTGCAGGGACGCGTGTTCGATATCCGCAAGGAGCACCGTCCCGGTATCTTCCGCTTCCGGCTCTACGGCAACGGGTTCGAACTTGACAATCCCGCTTTCACACTGCTATCGAAAGAACCCTACCACGAGTTCATCGATCTGCGCATCCGCAAGGCGGAGGGTATCAGCAGCAACGAACTGGCGAAACTGATCTTCGACCGATACGAGGTGGTGAGTTTCGATGAGGAGCTGCCCACCATGAACGATGTCTTTATAGAAACGGTCACCAAAGAGGCCCCATAAAGGTTCGAAACAGTTTATTCTTTTCACATAATATTCAATCAGGATCAATCGCACACACATATGAACACACTCAGTTTAGTCATTCAACGGGAATACATCACCCGGGTACGAAAAAAATCATTTATCATCCTCACCCTGCTGATGCCGGTGCTGATGGTTGCCATGACCTTCCTGCCACTCTGGCTCTCTACCCTCAACGACGGGGAGGTGAAGCGGATTGCAGTGATCGATCAGACAGCTATTTATGCCCCCCTGCTGCAGTCTACAGAGACTTTTCAGTTTGAGGTTGTGGGTGAAGAAGCGCGTGAAGCAACCGAAATGAAGGTGGGCAACGAATATTTTGCCATACTTCAGATTACGGCCGATCTGAACGAGAACCCCAACGCGGTATCGCTCACCTCCGAGAAGCAGTCACCACAGGAACTACAGTCACTGATCCGGCAAACATTGCGGGAGAAGGTGACACAACAGCGGCTCGACCAGCTCACCGTCAGTGGTGAGGTGGATGTGGCATCCATCACGCAGGTGAGGGAGATACTCGACAACCGGCCTTCCATCTCATTGCAGACACTGCGCATGGGAGATGACGGAAACGTCACCGAGTCATCCACCGAGATGGCCACCATCATCGGCATGGTGTTCACCGTCCTGATCTACATGTTCATCCTGATGTATGGAAACATGGTGATGCAGGCGGTGCTGGAGGAGAAAAAGACACGCATCGTGGAGGTGATGGTCTCCTCGGTGAAGCCGGTCAACCTGCTCATCGGCAAGATCGTGGGTATCGGCCTGGTGGGCATCACCCAGCTGGCCATCTGGGGTATCCTGGCGGGGGCCCTCTTCAGCATTCTCTCCTTCTTCGTCGCCTCACCCGAGCAGGTTGCTGCAATGGGTGAAAGCATGGGTGGAATGTCGGGTATGAGTACCATGGGCAATGTAGGAGGAGTGGAGATGGAGGGTGTAATGAATGCCATCCTCAGCATCAACTGGCTTGAGGTGATGCTTTTCTTCCTGCTGTTTTTCATCGGCGGGTATGTGCTTTATGCCTCCATCTTTGCCATGTTTGCCTCGGCTGTAGACAGTGAGGAGGATACCAGTCAGTTCCTCACCCCGGTCACCCTCCTCATCGTGTTCGCCTTTCTGGCTGGATTCTACAGCGTCAACAACCCCGACGGGCCGCTTGCCTTCTGGGCATCCATGATCCCATTCAGTTCGCCCATCGTGATGATGGTGCGCATTCCATTTGGCATTCCCTTGTGGGAGAAGATACTCTCCATCCTGTTGCTCTATGGTACCTTTATCCTGATCTCGGTGGTGGCAGCCAAGATATACCGTGTGGGCATTCTGATGTATGGAAAGAAGCCGTCGCTCAAGGAGATGTTCAAGTGGGTGCGCTACAAATAAAATAATGCTTCTTTTTTGCTAAAATACCGACAAAATGTTGTAATTTTGTCGAAAAACAAGCAAATGTTCACAAAGAGCCCCTCTTTTAAGAATTAAACCTTTTATCAAGCTGTCTGGTTCCCATGGAAATTCAGACAGCTTTTTTCTTTTTTGAAGATGGGTTCTAAAAACAACAATTGAATGATGAAATTTGAAAAGATGCATGCTGCCGGCAACGATTATATCTATGTCAACCTCTTCAAAGAACAGGTGGATGATGCTGCAGCCCTCTCGCAAAAACTGAGCGACCGTCATTTCGGAGTGGGGGGTGACGGGCTGGTGCTGATCGGGCCCTCCGATCAGGGAGACTTCTCGATGCGGATGTTCAATGCCGATGGGAGTGAGGGGCTGATGTGCGGCAATGCCGCCCGTTGCGTGGGCAAATACCTCTATGAGCGGGGACTCACCACAGAGCGGGAGATCGCCCTGCAGACACTGTCGGGCATCAAACTGTTGCAGTTGACGGTTGATGGTGCAACCAACCGGGTCATGCAGGTTCGTGTGGATATGGGTCCCGCAATGATGGATGGTACCCTGACAGAGCCTCCGCAGTCACTCCTTCCGGGGATGGTGGATCACCTGGTTGAAACTAAGGATGGCGTTTATCCTGTAACCTTTGTCTCAATGGGAAATCCCCATGCGGTAATCTTTACAGATGGGATCGACAGGCTTAACCTGGCGCATATCGGACCGTCTCTTGAACATCATCCTCTTTTCCCACAGCGGACCAACGTGGAGTTTGTGGAGGTGATCAACCCGAAAGAATTGCGCATGCGTGTATGGGAAAGAGGCAGCGGTGAGACCCTTGCCTGTGGCACTGGTGCCTGTGCCGTGCTGGTGGCAGCCGTGCTGACCGGTCGTGCCGACCCCAAAGCACTGTTGCACCTTCGTGGAGGTGACCTGCTGGTAGAGTGGGACCGTGGGCAAAACAGGGTCTTCCTCACCGGTGATGCCCACTTCGTCTTTAAAGGAGAAGTGAATTGACGGGATGATTTGCTGATTCGATGATTAGCAAATCCTCAAATTCTTAAATTAGTACATCCATATCCTATGTTTCAGATCAACGAACACTATCTTCAGCTCGGCGAAAGCTATCTGTTTAGTACCATTGCCCGTAAAGTGGAGCAGTTCACAGCCTCTCATCCCGGGGCCGACATCATCCGGCTCGGCATCGGTGACGTGACACTGCCGCTTTCCCCTGCCGTGATCAGTGCATTGCACCGCTCGGTGGACGAGATGGCAGAGAAAGCGCACTTTCGCGGTTACGGTCCCGAGCAGGGATATGCCTTCCTGCGGGAGGCGATTGCCGCGACCGACTTCCAGCAGCGGGGTATCGACATTTCACCCGGTGAGATCTTCGTGAGTGACGGCTCCAAGAGCGACACCGGCAACATCGGTGATATCCTGGGGGAGGGGAATGTGGTAGCCATCACCGACCCGGTTTATCCGGTCTACCTCGATACCACCCTGATGCGCATCGGCAAAACAGATAAGATACGACTGTTGCGCTGTGGGGAGGAGAACGGATTCCTGCCGGAGCTGCCGGACGGAAGAGCTGACGTAGTTTATCTCTGTTATCCCAACAACCCAACCGGTACGGTGATGAGCAGGGAACAACTTACAAGGTGGGTCCACTGGGCACTGGAACATGGGAGCCTGATTCTGTTCGATGCCGCCTATGAAGCATTTATCCGTGATGACTCCATCCCCCGCAGCATCTACGAGATTGAAGGTGCCAGGCGGTGTGCCATCGAGTTCCGCTCCTTCTCCAAGAGTGCCGGCTTCACCGGTCTGCGGTGCAGCTACACGGTGGTCCCCCGTGAGCTCAAAACGATGCACCAGGGCGGCGGTGAGGTCTCTCTGCACCATCTCTGGAACCGGAGACAGTCCACCAAGTTCAACGGTACCCCCTACATCATCCAGCGCGCTGCCGAGGCGGTCTATTCCCCACAAGGGCAGCAGGAGATGCAGGCGATGATCGACAGCTACATGCACAACGCCGGGATCATCCGCAAGGGGTTGGCCGAGCATGGGTTTACTTTCTTTGGAGGTGAACACTCACCCTATATCTGGCTACAATGTCCCGATGGTCTCGATTCATGGCAGTTCTTCGACCACCTGTTGGAGAAGTGCCACATTGTGGGAACACCCGGCATTGGCTTTGGTGACGCTGGTGAGGGTTATTTCCGGCTCACCGCCTTCAACAATGCGGAACGTACCACGGAGGCTATCGGCCGGATCGCACTGCTTTCTTCCACCAGATGAGGAAACCGGTCACCGGCAGCGAACAGCCGATCAGCGAGACCAGCGCATAGAGGATGATACCTGGCAGGCCGATGACCTCACCGGTATGCAACGGCAGCGAGATCGCCATGAACTGGCGGTGTAGCGGCAGATCGCTGAAGCGCTCCAGGGAGCGCATCTCACCTTGCCGGTCGAAGGTGACCGCGTCGGTTACTTTGGCACCAAGCAGGTTGTGGGTGTTGAGCTTGCTGATCCGGTAGCGGGGATTCTCCGCACTGGCCATGATGATGCTGGTTCTCCCTTCGCATGGGAGATACCGCTCTGTCATTTCCAGTAGTTCTGCAAGTGAAAAGCGGGCTGACTGATCCTCTACCGTTTTCTCCTGTTCTTTTTCCAGCATCTCCCGCATAAGGGCCGCAAAGGCGTCGGATACCTCCTCACCTGCCGCTGCTTCTTTCTGCAGAAGCGGTTCCCCTCCCAGTGTGACGATCACACCCTGCTTCATCCAGGGATAGGCTATGTAGAGCCCGGTGAGTGCGATAAAGAGCAACAGTGGGAAGGCATAGACGCCCAGTACACGGTGCAGGCTGTAGTTCAGCTGGAAGCTGTTGGCTCTCCAACGCACCTGCAGTGAGGCCCTGATGGTGCGCCACCGTCGCGACTTGGGCCACCAGAGTATCAGTCCCGAGAAAAGCAGGATCACGAAGAGGATCACCGAGATGCCTACGATTTGTTTCCCTGTCGACCCCAGCAGCAGGTTGCGGTGGAGGCCGAGCAGCATCTGGAAGAACGGTTCGGAGCTCCTGTCGAACTGTCCCGCTACCTCCTCCCCGGTGTAGGGGTTGAAGTAACCGGTATGGCTCAGGGTGCCTTCTCTTTCGCAGTAGGTGATGATCAGGTTTCTCTTTTTGCCGGATGGGAGCAGGATTGACTCAATCACAAATCCCCGCTCGTGAAACTGCGATTCGATCTCCTCAGCCTGCAACACCCTTCCATCTTGCGGTACCGCCGTATTGAGCAGTTCGCGGTTTTGGAACTGCTGCCAGGGTGTGCGAAAAGCATAGAGGCTGCCTGTCAGGCAGACCACAAGGAGTACGAGGGCTGAGAGCAATCCCAGCCAGAGGTGCATGAGTGACACCATATACCGGAATAGAGACTCTTTCCGCCCTTTTCTCCGGAAGAGGCTTTTGATCAGTCGCATCATCGTCTCATTTAGAGTTACCGTGTGACTTGATGGCGACGTTCGATCGCCCGCTGGTTCGACGCTCCATCACCTGCCTCCCTGTGGTGAGAGATCCTGCACCATCTCCAGGTACTGTGCATATTGTGTTTGCGTGAAAACCTGCTTCAGCGCTTTTTTCCGCTCTTCATCGTACTTTTTCCAGTATTCCGCAGCCAGCTCGCCATTGCCGTGGTAGAAATCATGTGCGTCGTGGTAGGACTTCTCAAATGCCCTGTTCACCGCCTCCAGCATCTGCGACTGTGATGCATCGAGCTGGAGCTCACTTGTGATACGGCTGATCAGTTCTTCCGTATAACCAGGCCGGCGACGGCTGTGCTGTGCCGTGAAGGTATCGTACTGCTTCAGCTGCTCTTCGTTCAGGATGGTTGCCATCTCGGCGGACTGTTGTTTGCGCAGTTCGTCCATCTTTTCGAACATCGTCATCCTGTGTACCTTGCCATCGGCACCTGTCCAGGTCGCGCGACCGGCCTCCTGCATCAGTCGGTATTTCTCCAGCAGCGCGTCATATTGCTTCTCCTGGTCGGCTGTCAGTTGCAGCTCCTGCTTGAGTGCCTGGTAGTCGGGACCCCGGCGGCGGTTCGACTGGCTTGTGCTCACGGTGTCGTTCTTCTCTTCATGCGCAGAACTTTTTTCAGACTGTTTGCCGTTGCCCTGGCAAGAAGTGATCAGGAGTAGTGCGAAAAGAGTGAGGAGGGTAAGTTGTAAATTTTTCATATGATTGGATGATTTTTTATGGGTTGTGCCCCTCCCGGGAGCTGTTCCACGGGAGGGATCAACCGGGTGATTCAATAGATACCGATATATTGGTTTCCTGCTTTGTTGAGAAGTCGGGCTCCCTTGGTCACAGCGCCGGTGCGGCTGTTGAGGATGTAGATGTAACCATCCTTGCCCACGGGTGTGACGGCCACGAAGACCTCATCGCCATTCACCAGGAAACCCTGGTACTGGAAGAAGTAGAGATCCGGCTCGTATGGCAGCTCCACCTGACGGGCTGTTCCGGCAGTGAGATCCACCCGAGCCAGGAAGCTCTGACGTTCTTCGGCATTGAAGGTAGAGGTAGCGGAGCCATCGTGGCTGTACATCACATAGGCAATGCCGTTGCCGGCATAACGCCAGCTCTCGATGTAGGAGTTTGTGATGCCCAGAACCTGGTCGAGGCTGAACCGGTAGCTGTTGTCATACTGGTTGTTGCTGTTGATCCGCAGGATCCAGGAGCCGTTGCTGCCTCGCTGCGTTGCCTGGTAGATATTGCCGTCGTCTGCCAGGAAGCTGTTGAAACTGCGATAGCCGCTGCAGTCACCGTCGGCTACCGTGGAGGTGATCACCTGCGGGTTCTCCAGCGAGGGGTAATCGACCACCACCGACTTGGTGCCGAGCCGTTCGAAACTGCTTTCCGTTTCACCTGTCAGCGGGTTTCTTTTCTGCATCCAGGTACCGATGATCACTTTGTCGCCCGCCTTGTTCAGCACCGGTGCATCGAGACGGAAAAGGGTGTGTCCCTGCAGCTCTTCCTCCTCGGTGAGGGGTATCTGGTACTGCTTGTAGCCGGTGATCTCCACTTTTTGCAAGTCGAGTGACAACACGGTGGCACTGCCCCGGTAGTAGCGGAAGGGCTCGCCGGAACCGGACGCTGCATTGTTGGCGGTGATGTTGGTGACGTTGACGGCGATGCCGGTCTGATCCCCGTCGAACAGTTTGGCCCAGCGGGGAGAGCTGCCCGCATACTGGGCGATGCTCACCGACACATCATCCTGGATGAAGTTTTTGCCACCATTCACATTGTAGCGGGAAAACTCACCCCCGTTTTCACCCGTGTAGGCGATGTTGAAGAGGATGTTGCCATCTTCTGACGATTGCAGGCGCGCGGTACGGTTTGATTTCACGCCGAATCCCTCCTCGAATACGTTGATGGAGCTGTTCGGGTCACGGGCATCCTCGTAGCTCACCGCATAGACCATGGTTCCCCCGTTGCCATCGCCGGCAGCGCTCCCCATCAGGGCACCTGCCACGGTAATCCATCGTTCGGTATCGGGTGGTGTACCCTGCTCCTCTGTGAGCGTTTCATTTTCACAGCCGATCAGTAGGAGGGCTGTTATTGCGGTGAACAGTGTCGTTTGGAATCGTTTTGTACTCATTTTGTGTCTGTTTATAGGTTGAAGTGATTGAGGGTGTAGTTCAGCTTCAGGTAGTAACCCCTTCCCGGTTTCTGTACGGCAAAATTGTCGTATGCCTGCCGGTCGAAGAGGTTCCTGACATCGAAGCTTACCACAAATTTCTTTCCCGGGAAGAGATAGCTGACTCCTGCATCCTGGATGAACTGGCGGGGTAACCTGAAATCCTCGATGTCGAGCCAGGTGGTCTGGAAGCTCTCCACGAAACGGAAACTGTAGTGCATGTGGAGTTGTGATCGCTTTTGCAGGAGGTTGTAGAGGGTGTATTGCGCTGTGCTGTTGAAGGTGAACCAGGGTTCGTTGGGCATCTGCTTCCGGTAGTAATCTAGTTGGTTGCCGCCGGCATCCTCCTTCATGTTGAAGAGGGTGTTGAAGCGGGAGAGGTTGAACAGCAGGTTCAGCTTGTCGCCATAAGCGTAGTTGGCTTCCGCCTCAATGCCCACCGATTCTGTTTTACCCAGGTTCTCGAAGGGAGTGGTCTGTATGGCATCGTTCAGGCGGGGGTTGATCTGTCGCACAATCTTGTCGCGGGTATCCCTTAAAAAACCGGTGGCAGAGAAAGAGAAACGTTGTGATCCCACGTAGTAGTCACCCGCCTTGAAACCGATGTTGAGGTTGTAACTCACCTCGGGGTTGATATGTGGGTTCTCGACAATGTTCTCACCAATGCTGCCAAACACTTCATTCTCGGAAGGCATCCTGACCGCCTTCTCAGCCGAGCTGAGGAGCAACAGTTCCGGCAGTAGCGCATAGGAAAGTGCAAGCCCGTAGCCGGTAGCCTTCTTGTTACTGTTCACCCGTTCTTCAGTGCGTATCTGCTCACCATTGACAAGGGTTAGCATGGGATCCATCCGATCGATCATCTGCCGGTAGAATTTTGCAAAAAGATTGCTGCGCAGGCGATCATCAAAAGCGGTCATCTCATGGGAGAGGGTGGCGATATGCTTCTGCAGGTCGCGTCTACCCACAAAAGCTTGTTCCGTTTCTGAACGCATCTCGTCGAACTCCCGCCGGTCGATGGTGTAATAGGAATGGTTGAGCAACACCCTGTGGCGTGGGACAATCGTGTAAGCCAGTCCCGATCGAAGGGTGAAGACATCCCTGTCAGTGTGGCTGATGGTGGGGGCACCCTGCTGTGCACCGTTCGGTCGCAGGATAGGATCGCCATAAAGACCCAGGCTTTTCTCTCCCTGCCAGTTGTAGTTCCATCTCACCGTGTCGTTCACCACCTGGCTGCGGTTGCTGTAGACACCGCTGATCTGCAGGTCGAGTCCCTTTACGATGAGGTCTTGCTTGCGGTAGAGCAGGTTGAAGGCATGTGATTGCGACTCGGAGAAGCGTCCCATGTAGGGGATCGACATGTAGGTGCCATGCTGTATCTCGTTGTAGTCGTCCGAGCCGTTGTATCCCACCAGGAACTGATCGGCCCAGACCACATCTGTGAACCCCATCTCTATGCGGCCCCCCTCCGAACGATAGGCATCGTTGAACCGCTTGGCACGCACATACTCATAGCGTCCGTTGGGGAGGATGTTGCGCACGAACTTCCCCCACACCTCATAGTCGTTGTCGGAATAGTTGTGGAACCCGGAGAGGTTAAGGGTGAAGCCTGATCTTACGTCACGGTAACGACCGTTGAGGTTTGCCTGATAGGTGTTGAAAGAGCCATAGGAGAGCGATGCCGCGAGACTGTTGCGCATGTTCTTCTTCAGTACCACATTGATGGCCCCACCCAGGGCATCATCGCTCAGGTGTGAGGGAATCACTCCCTTGTAGACCTCGATCCGTTCGATCAATGACGGGGGGATGCTGTTGAGGCTGAAGGAGGATCCGTAGGTGGTGATGGGGATGTCATCCACGAAGATGCGCACCGAGTTGCCCGACATGCCGTTCAGGTTGTAACTGACCGCCGAGCCCAATCCTCCATCCTGGCGCACGGTCACTCCCACACTTCTGTTGAGCAGGTCGTTTGTCTGTATATTTTTCAGTCCCTCCTGCTCCGTGTCGATCACATTCACTGCAAAGCCTTTGGCTTCGATGATCCGTTTCTCGGTGGCACCCTTTACGATCAACTCCCCCAGCTGGTAGCTGCTCTCCGTGAGCAGCGGGGAGAAGGTGACAAGCGCCCTGTCCAGCGTGACCTGTGTCACGCTTTTCTCGGCTTCAATGGAGCGCACCTCCACCTGATAGGTGCCATAGGGGAGTTCCTTCAGCTCATAGTAACCGTTCAGGTCGGTCACGGTATGCTGTTCCAGTGCCTGAATATAGACTACAGCCGCCACCACAGGGGTGCCATTTTCGAACTGCAGCGTTCCCCTGATAGTGCCTGTCTGGGCAATCGCCGTGAGTGAGAACGCACAAAGAAATAAGGACAAAAGAGGAAAGTTTCGATTCACGCTGATTTCACTTTTTCGCAGATAATAACCTACCCTGCAAAGGTAGGTCACTGGAAACAGGGCCACAATCGCTATTTATGACCAAAAAAGAACCATTTTTAACGCTTTTGTGCCTATTGTTAGGGATATCCCTGAGATCCTCTGCTTATTATCCTCTTCAACATGGGCCACGGAGCAGCTATTTTGACGTTCCCCATTTATTCCCTATTTTTGTACCCTGAAACATCATGATATAAACAAGATTGAGATGAAACCGATCTTCATACAATATCCCCGGTGCGGCACCTGCCGTAAAGCCGCAAAATGGCTTGAAGCAAATGAGATTGCCATACAATCCCGGCACATTGTGGAGGAACGCCCTACCAGGGCCGAACTCTCGGAGTGGATAGGACGAAGTGGATTACCCATCAGCAAGTTTTTCAACAGCTCCGGACAGGTGTATAAGGAGCAGAACCTGAAAGAAAAGGTGAATACTGCATCCCGCGACGAGCTGCTCGATATCCTGGCATCCAATGGCATGGTGGTAAAACGTCCCCTGGTGGTGACTGATGAATTCGTGCTGGTGGGATTCGACGAGAAAAAGTGGAAGGAGAAGTTGGGATAATACAAATAACAAGCAGAATCGAATGAAGATTGCCCATTTGGAGTTTCCCGACAGGCCGGTATTCCTGGCCCCGATGGAAGATGTGACCGATATTGGCTTCCGCCTGCTCTGCAAGCGGTTCGGAGCCGACATGGTCTATACCGAGTTCATCTCGAGCGATGCACTGATTCGTGACATCAAGAAGACAAAGGCGAAGATCCTTTTTAGTGAAGAGGAGCGGCCCATCGGCATCCAGATCTACGGCAGCGACCCCGACGCGATGGTGGAGGCAGCGAAGATCTGCGAAGAGGCCGATCCGGATCTGATCGACATCAACTTCGGCTGTCCGGTGAAGAAGATAGCCGGCCGTGGTGCCGGATCGGGGATGATGCGCACACCCGATGTGATGCTCGAGATCACCGAAAAGGTGGTGAAGGCAGTAAAAAAGCCGGTGACGGTCAAGACCCGTCTGGGGTGGGACGACAACAGCAAGATCATCGTGGAGCTGGCCGAACGACTGCAGGACTGCGGCATCGCGGCGCTTACCCTGCACGGCCGCACTCGTGCGCAGATGTACAAGGGAGAGGCGGACTGGAGCCTGATAGGGGCGGTGAAGAACAACCCCCGCATGAAGATACCCATCATCGGCAATGGTGATGTGACCAGTGTCGAGATGTGCCGCCAACGGTTCGACGAGACCGGCGTGGATGCGGTGATGATCGGCCGCGGCAGTATCGGACAGCCCTGGTTCTTCGAGGAGGTGAAGCATTGGCTGGCAACCGGAGAACATCTGCCCAAGCGATCATTCCATTGGTACCTCGATATCCTGAAGGAACAGATTCGACAGAGTGTGGATCGCATCGATGAGCTGCGTGGTATTTTACACAATCGGCGCCACCTGGCTGCCACTCCTATCTTCAAGGGGATCCCCGACTTCAAGGCAACCCGCATCGCCATGCTGCGGGCCAGCACGCTGCAGGAGCTTTTCGCCATCATGGATGAGGTGGCAGATCGGTATGCTCTTGATTAAACGATTGGATCTTCAGGCAGTCTATAGTAAAAATGATGCACGATGAAAAAGATTTCACTAATTGTTGCTGCTTTTCTTGTTTTCTCAACTATCGGCTTTGCCCAAGAGAACGGGGTCATCGCGGATCTCATTACTAAGAGTGTGGATCGGAAAGTATTGTCATTTCAGGAGATGATTCAATTTGATGCTGATCAGGCAGAAAAAATCAAGGCGGTTGAGATGAATTTTCTGTTTGACATCCTGAAAGTTGAAACCTGTTGTCTCTGTAATAAAACCCGACGCAGTGAAAAACTGAAAAAGAAACGGGATGAAGCACTACAGGAGATACTGCCACGGGATGCCTATATCAAGTACCTATCGCTTGACAGTGAGTTGTTGAATAAAGAGAACCGACACTGGTTGGGGAATGAAAAAAAGGTTCTGTGAGTTACAGAACCTTTTTTTCAATGTCATCGGCTTATCAATCGATCTCGATCAACCGGGGGTGATCAAGAATCACAGAGCTTCTGAATACCTCCTCGATGGGTGCATACAATTCAGCATCTCTGAGCTCCCTGATGTCGGCAGCACGGGTGGCTGTGGTATATGGGTTGCCGGTAATCAACGAGAGGGCCTTTGCAAAGAGATAATCATTCGTGTCACCGATGGGTTTCCATGTTGCGGTATTACGTTCCTGCAATGTGATGGGATGATTGGGTACAAGTCCGTTTGTAGCCATGAAATCCTTGTTGTTCTTGTCCGTATACCGCCCCACAATCGGTTGCATTGCCCAGTTCTTGAGTTCCTCTTTTTCACTGGCAGAAAGGCTTGACGCCTGATATACCGGTTGCACCCTGCCACCAAAATTATCATAGGGATGGATGGTCCAGGAAGCGGTGTATTTGCCGCTTGTTAGTGACCCGATGTGTTCAACCTGCATAAAGGGCTTCAAACAAAAAGTGAGAAGTTCTGAGGCAGATGCAGAGTATTCCGTGGCAATTACATACACTTTTGACAGATTCAGATTTGCAGCCAGAGGATTGGGATAATCGGACTGATTGTAATCACCCAGATAATCTTTTCGATCCCACTGGTTGTTGTCATATGCGTTGTTGACAAAGCTGTTGTAACTCATGACTGAAAACACCTCCTTGTTTCTGACAGCCATCTCGGGTGCAATCAGCGATGCCAGGTAGATTGCTGCCGAGATTCCACCACCCGGATTGTACCTCAGGTCCAGTACCAGGTCGGTGATGCCGGCTGACTTGAACTCCGAAAAAGCGGTGTGCAAACTGGCATTGTAATTTTCGTAGAAATTGGTATAAAAAAGATACCCGATTTTTTTTCCTCCAATTTCATAAACGTTTGTATAAAGCACCGGATCGGTTTGTATCTTTGTAGGAGTGATCTTTACCTCCCTGGGATTCTCCCAATGCTGATCCAGTACCTCAAAGCTTGTTATGGCGTTGGCGCCGTACAAGGTGGTATAATTGTCAATGGTGATGCGTTGGCCATTGATCTTGTTAATTATCTCACCCCGCTTCAATCCCGCCGCCTCAGCCGGAGTATTGGGATAGACATAACGTATGAAACCCAACAGGTAATTGCTTGTTGCACTTTCCCACAAGGGGAACGGCTGGAATCCAAAAGCATCGGTTGATTCACCCTCAAAGCCGGTCAACAGCGAATTCACATCGTCGGTGATCCATGACCATTGGTTTTCGGTATCTGTTTCATGCAAAATGCTGTAGAAGTAGTCAACAGGGTCGTTGTCATCCACTGTCGGTTGTTTATTTTCAACATGGCTGTTCCAAAGGTAATAGGAAGACATGCCATCATAGACAAACTGCGAAACGACGTTCACGTTGTTACTGACTGGTGGCACATCGCTGAATTCAGCCTTGCCCGAAGTGCTTGCATCAGCCTTGTAGAGGTACGTACCATCTTCCAGTTGTGCTGAGGCGGAAGGAGGGGTTCTCTTGTTGTTCACAACGGCCTCCACCGTTTCGGTTTCACCGTTGCTGTATGTCAGGATGAATGTTTTGGAATATGCACTGTAGGTTGCTGCAATCAGCGTCCCGTTCTCTTCCACCACCGGGTCATTCTCCTTGCAGGAGGTGATCAGGGTGATGACAACTAAAAAGGAGAACAAATGAATAAGATAGTTCTTCATAAAATTGAAATGATGCGTCTGTTTGTGGTTGTAAATGTAAAAATAAGCAAGAATATGGTTGTTTGCTGAGATTTTCAGAGAATTAACATTCCCTTGCCCTGTCGGATGATCACCGGCTCATTGTCAGAACAATCGACCACGGTAGATGGTTCAATGCCACCCATGCCGCCGTCGATCACCAGGTCGGCGAAGCTTTCCCACTTCTCGTGGATCAGCTCCGGGTTGGTGCTGTACTCACGCTCCTCCTCCTCCTCGTTCACAGAGGTGCTCAACACCGGGTTGCCCAGTTGGGCCACGATCTCACGGATGATGTTGTTGTCCGGTATGCGAATGCCCACCGTCTTTTTATTTTTGTAGATCTTCGGCAGCGAGGAGGTGGTGGGCAGGATGAAGGTGAATGGACCAGGCAGGTTGCGCTTCATCAACTTGAAGACAGGTGTGCTTACTTTCGCATATTCGCTGATGACACTCAGGTCGTTGCAGATGATGGAGAGATTGCTCTTTTGTGGGTTGATACCCTTCATCTCGCAGATCTTCTCCACCGCACGCACATTCAGTGCATCACATCCAATGCCGTAAAGCGTGTCGGTGGGATAGACCACGATGCCCCCATCGCGGAGCACTGCCACCACCTTCTCAATTTCCCTTGGGTTGGGATTTTCATTGTAGATCCTTGTCATCATAAGCCTGCAAATGTAGGAAAAAAATAGCTCCCGTCAATTGACGGGAGCTATTTAATTTGGCTGGATGGTTTTTCTCCTATCCGTAGATCACGTTGCCTTGTTCATCCCGATTCTCTTCCAACCCGTTGCTGTACTGCTTCATGGCACGCAGGCTCATGCCCATGCTGGAGAAGCCCCCGTCGTTGTAGAGGTTCTGCATCGTCACCTTGCGGGTGAGGTCGGAGAACATCACGATGCAATAGTCGGCGGCATCATCTGCATCGGCATTGCCGATGGGCGACATCCTCTCGGAGAAGTCCATCAGGTCGGTCATGCCTTTCACACCACTACCGGCAGTGGTCATGGTGGGTGACTGGGAGATGGTGTTCACACGTACCCCCTTGTCGCGACCGTAGATGTAGCCGAAGCTGCGGGTGATTGACTCCAACAGCGCCTTTGCGTCGGACATGTCGTTGTATCCGTAGAATACACGTTGTGCTGCCACGTATGTCAGTGCCAGCATCGAACCGCCCCGCTCCACGGCATCCATCTTGCGGGCTACCTGTAGCATCTTGTGAAAAGAGATGGCAGAGATGTCGAGCGTCTTGGCTAGCATATCATAGTCGAGGTCATCGTATGTCCTTTTCTTACGCACATTGGGTGACATGCCGATTGAGTGGAGCACGAAGTCGATCTTACCGCCCAGGATTTCCATCGATTTGGAAAATACCATCTCCAGGTCTTCCACATTGGTGGCATCTGCTGGCAGGATCTCGGCATTAAGTTTTTCTCCCAGCTTGGCGGTATCACCCATACGCACCGCTACCGGTGTATTTGACAGGGTGATGATGGCACCCTCTTCCACGGCTCTCTCAGCCACCTTCCAGGCGATGGACATCTCGTTCAGTGCACCGAAGATGATCCCTCTTTTTCCTTTTAATAAATTGTGAGTCATAATTGATTCCATTTTGATTACCCGGTCGTCACAACCCCATGGGGGAGGAGACCCGGATGTTTTTTTGATAAAACTGCGCAAATGTACTAAAAATGTGCAATTATTAAACAGTTAGAAGTAAAATATGTTTTTGAAAAAGGGTGAATTGTATAAAATCCGACATTCATCACAAAAAAAAGCGGACCCAATGATCCGCTTTCACTGATTCGTTCTCCAAAAGATTTATGCCACTTCGTGCTTTGATTCTACTGTGATTACCCGCCAAACGATGGCTGCGATTGCGGCACCAAGGAATGGAGCCACGATAAAGAGCCATAGTTGCGACAATGCTGCCCCTCCTTCAAACAGTGCCGGTCCGATGCTGCGTGCAGGGTTCACCGAGGTACCGGTAATGGGGATGCAGACGATGTGCACCAATACCAAAGCCAGGCCAATGGCCAATCCTGCGAACTGGTTCAGACCGTTCTTTGCCGTGACGCCCAGCACCACCAATACGAAGATGAAGGTGAAGACTGTTTCCGCCACAAATGCGGTAGTCATCGCTCCCTCTGCAAAGCCGTTGGCACCTGTCAGAGTGGTGGTGGAGCCGGAGTCTTTTGCCAGGAACCAGAGGATGGCCGAACCAAGGATGGCACCGATGACCTGAAAGATCATGTACATCATGGTATCTTTTCCGTTCATTCTTCCGCTGAGATAAACTCCCAATGTAATAGCGGGATTGATATGGCAACCGGAGATGCTGCCAATGGCGTAGGCCATGGCGACCACCGAGAGGCCGAAGGCGAAAGCTACCCCGAGGGTGCCCACTGAGTCGAAGGGCTGTCCCGCTCCCGCAAATACGGCTGCGCCACATCCCATCAATACGAGTACCATCGTACCGATCATTTCTGCAAAATACTTTTTCATGATTATCTGTTGTTTAAGTAAAACATTTGAGCACAAAATAGCAATATATTTGCAATCAGACCCAATGATACCCTCACGATGTGGTCATACTACCCAACAAAGTGACGCTCTGTTTGCTTCAGTGCCACACCTCCATAACCGATGGCAGTACTTTTTTTATCAATTTTTATGTGAAACCTGCTGAACATTTTGCGGTTTATTTGTTATTATGAGTAGGTTTTACATTATGAGAGTCACATATATATATCATAGCTGTTATCTGATTGAGTTCGGTTCTTTTTCAGTGATCTTTGACTATTACAAGGATGCAATGCGTGAAGATGGCACTGCCTGGGTAAATGATTACCTGCTGGGCAAGGAAGAAGATCTCTACGTGTTGTGCACCCACTCCCATTCCGATCATTTCAACCCGGAGATATTGACCTGGAACAAAAAGAAAAAGAACATCACCTATCTTTTTTCGCATGAACTGCTCACCGCTGGAAAGAGTTCCGGTGTGGATGTCGTCTACCTCAGGAAAGAGGAGCTTTATCAGGATCACAGGATCAAGGTTAAGGCGTTCGGTTCAACCGATGAGGGTGGTTCATTTCTACTGGAGTGGAACAACCGTAAGATCTTCCATGCAGGCGACCTCAACAACTGGCACTGGAATGAGGAGGTTGGGAAAAAGGAGTCGCTCACCTATGAGAACAACTTCCTCTGTGAGTTGGAATTGCTGGCAGAAGAGAGCGACCGGCTTCATCTGGTGATGTTCCCTGTTGACCCGCGACTTGGGAGTGATTACATGCGTGGAGCGTCACAGTTTCTCTCCCGCATCACGGTGCGCTATTTCCTGTCGATGCATTTCGGTGAGTTGTATCACAAAGCGAATCAGTTTGCAGAGGAAGCAGAGCGTAAAGGTGTCGAATACCTGACATTGACCCATGCAGGCCAGTCATTTGATCTTGATTGACAATTATCCGGCTCTGCCGATCTCATTCATTGACAATCACTAACAATCTCATTCAATATGGAAGTAAAAGCAAGATTTGACCATTACAACATCAACGTACTTGATCTCGAAAAGAGCCTGCATTTCTACGATAAAGCTCTGGGAATGAAAGAGGTGAGAAGAAAGCAGGCTTCCGATGGCTCCTTTATCCTGGTTTACCTGGGTGATGGTGTCACCGGTTTCACCCTTGAGCTAACCTGGCTGCGTGACTGGGACAGGCCCTACAACATGGGCGACAATGAGCAGCATCTTTGCGTGCGGGTAGAGGGTGATTACGATCAGATGCGCGCCTACCACAAAGAGATGGACGTTGTTTGTTACGAGAACAAGGAGATGGGCTTGTATTTCATCATCGATCCCGACGGATATTGGATAGAAGTATTACCTTTGAAGAAATAAAGGAAAGAGGATGGATTTTTTCAATTACAGACGTCGTCCCACGGTTGATGTGCCGGTGAGCCACATCACCATGGGAGGCAACCACCCGGTGGTGGTGCAGACGATGACAAACACCGATACACGCGATACGGAGGGCAGCGTGGCACAGTGCGAGCGGATCATTGCCGCCGGTGCCGATCTGATACGACTTACCACACAAGGTGTGCGTGAGGCGGACAACCTGCGTAACATTCACAGAGAATTGAGGGAGAAGGGGTACACCACGCCTCTCTCTGCCGATATTCACTTCAATCCCCGTGCGGCACTTGTGGCGGCAACAGTGGCAGAGAAGGTGCGCATCAACCCGGGTAACTTTGTAGACAAACAGAAGACCTTTGCCGAGTTGGAATTTTCCGATGAGGAATATGCGAAGGAGATGGACAAGATACGAGCCCAGGTGGTCCCCTTTCTGAACATCTGTAAAGAGCATGGAACGGCTGTCCGCATCGGTGTGAACCATGGCTCTCTCTCCGACCGGATCATGAGCCGCTACGGTGACACCCCCGAGGGAATGGTAGCTTCCTGTATGGAATACCTGCGCATAGCGGTGGAGGAGGGATTCAACAACATTGTGATCTCAATGAAAGCATCCAATACGCTGCTGATGACAAAGGCTGTGCGGCTGCTGGTAGATCGGATGGATCAGGAGGATATGCATTTCCCGTTGCATCTTGGGGTGACCGAGGCGGGTGACGGCGAGGATGGACGGATGAAGTCGGCCGTGGGCATCGGTGCACTCCTGAGCGACGGTCTGGGTGATACCATCCGGGTGTCGCTGAGTGAAGATCCCGAGGTGGAGGTGCCAGTGGCACGGAAGCTTGTCGACTATGTGATGCAACGCCAGGGGCACAGCGCCATTGAGGGCACTCCTTACCCCGGTTTCTCCCCTTTCTCAACCGACAGGCGTGAGACCGAAGCGGTCTGGAACATCGGCGGGGAGCATCTCCCGGTGGTCATCTCCGACAGGAGCCGCACTACAGATATGACAATCAATCCTCACTTTATACCGGATTATATCTACGTAGGAGAAAGGGTGCCGACCAACTTCCCCAAAGGGATGAAATCGATTGTCGATTACCACAACTGGGAAGAGCGCATTGACAACTTCCCCTTGTTCACCACTGAGAACATGGAAGAGATGGTTCACTGTAACGCACCCGTAAAATTCCTGCGCATCTCATTTCCCCAGCTGAATGGTCGTCTCTTTGAACTGATCACCACTGGGAGCAAGGTGGTGTTGATCCTGAGCACCGACCATGTGAATGGAGTGGGAGAGCAGCGGGCATTTTTCCATGCGCTGCTCAATGCGGGATGTCACGTGCCGGTGGTATTGCAACGCAGTTACAACGAGGATGACCCCGAGGATATCATGATAAAAGGTGGTGTCGACTTCGGCACGGTGTTGCTTGACGGTTTCGGCAATGGCATCATGCTCAGCAACGAAGGAAGCATCGCCATCACCGACCTGGACAGCTATGCTTTCGGCCTCCTGCAGGCGGCTCGTGTGCGCACCAGCAAAACAGAGTTCATCTCCTGTCCCAGTTGCGGCAGGACGCTGTTCTACCTGCAAACAACAGTTGCTTTGGTTAAGAAACACTTTTCACACCTCAAGCAGCTCAAGATCGGGGTGATGGGATGTATCGTCAACGGGCCGGGCGAGATGGCGGATGCCGACTATGGTTACGTGGGAGCGGAGCATGGTAAGATATCGCTCTACCGGCGCAAGGAGCTGGTGGAGAAGAATATTCCGCAAGCCGAGGCGGTGGAGCACCTGATCCAGCTGATCAAGGATCACGGAGACTGGATCGATCCGGAAGAATAACCAACAGAAAAGAGAGGGCAGTCAAATCGACTGCCCTCTCTCAATTTAACAGGTGGTTTTTATTTCAACTTGATATGCACCGGTGTGGGGTTGTTCAGGTTGTCACTCACCGGGCAGCGTGATTCCACCACCTCTAGCCACTTCTCGAGTGTTGCGCGATCGGCGTCCGTGTCGGGGATGATCTCCACGGTGATCTCCTTGTAACCAGCCCTGTCGCTGGTCTCCTTGCCGAACAGCTTGTCGGGATTCAGCTTGCCTGCCAGCTCTATCTCTACTCCTCTGAGGTTGATATCCATCTCCCGGGCAACCAGGTGACACATCACGTTGAGGCAACCGGAGAGGGCTGCAAGTATGTACTCCACCGGGTTGGCCCCGTCGTTGGTACCGCCCAGGTCGGCCGGTTCATCTATGATCATCTGAAACGTGCGGGCTTTTACCACCGTCTTCGTTGGATTCTCACTGTGTGCATTGACTCTAAAAGTTAATTCTGACATATATGCAATTAAATTAGTTTGAATTATGCAGCTCGTTCATATTCTCTGGCGAAAACTGTCTGTTTATTTACGTAACAAAGGTAATCATCCTGATGTGGTGCTGAAATAACACAAATGTGGTATTTTTCAGAGTCAGAAAGAGATAAATCACTAATTGGCGGCTACGTAAACAGGCTCTCACCGTCAGTGTGGTGATGAAGAATGAAGTATCACTTTCACGCCGTCGATCCCGAACGGCTAAATATTTACAGAAATCCACCGCTGTTTTAAGAGAAAATCATTTGTTTTTTTTCGAAAAAAGTGGTAACATTGCACCCGCTTTTGGTCTCAGCCGACCAAAATCAAAGGTCCCATAGCTCAGTCGGTTAGAGCACCTGACTCATAATCAGGGAGTCCTTGGTTCAAGCCCAAGTGGGACCACCATCTCTTTTCGCAACATCCTCTTTTTACGGAGATGATACCCTATCTACATGAGTGAACGCAACAGCCATATCCTGCATGAGATCACTCCTTTGTCAGACAAGGACTGTTTTTACATTGCCGATCGCATCAAATCCGAGTTCACCTATCCCTTGCATGCGCACAGTGAATTTGAAATCAATTACATTGAAAATGCGAAAGGGGTCAGGCGCATCGTTGGCGACTCGGTTGAGGTGATTGGCAGGTATGACCTGACACTCATCGCCGGCGAAGAGCTGGAGCATGTGTGGGAACAGCATCACTGCGACTCGAGGAACATCCGGGAGATCACCATCCAGTTCTCGAAAGAGCTTTTTTTCGGAGATTTCATCCACAAGAACCAGTTCAGTAGCATCCGTGAGATGCTCAACAATGCACAGAAAGGAGTCAGTTTCCCCATGGAAACAATCATGAGGGTCTACCCGTTACTCGATGGTCTCTCAGCTGAAAAGTCAGGCTTCCATGCGGTGATTCGACTACTCACCATTCTTTATGAGCTCTCACTGTGCAACAACTACCGTACCCTGGCAAGCTCCTCCTTTGCCCATATCGAAGACAACACCGACAGCAGAAGGATCCGAAAAATCTACGAATATGTCAGCGATCATTACAAAGAAGAAATCCGTCTGGAGGATCTCTCCGATATTGTAGGCATGACACAAGCCGCGCTGAGTCGCTTTTTCAAACTGCGTACCGGCAAAACAATCTCCGACCACATCATTGACAACCGTCTGGGGAATGCCACGCGACTGTTGGTCGAAACCACCAACTCCATCGGAGAGATATGCTACGACTGCGGCTTCAACAACCTCTCCAATTTCAACCGCATCTTCAAGAAGAGAAAAGGGTGTTCCCCGAAAGAGTTTCGTGAAAACTACCGCAAGACTAAGATGATCATTTAATTTTTCTTTTTTCACATCTCTGTTTTTGTAGTGAACACCCACAAAGGTTAAAAAAGTACCAATTGCATCCCCATATTTGTTGTTGTACAGTTTTTCTTAACTGCCTCTCACCTTCTCTTTGTTAAATTGTTAGCACTATCATCTGGTCGAGACGATGCAATTTCTACCCATTGGTTAACATGTGAGAATAGTATTAAAAACAGATAAGATAATATTTGAACCTTTTGTCACTTGATCCTACTTTTGTAACGTGGAACTTAATTTTTATTAATGATAATTTATGTATATGAAAAACATCTTTGTGTTATGCATGGCTCTGATCATGAGTTTTCAGCTGATGGCACAACAACGAAGGGTCTCCGGAACCATCGTTGACAGCAGGGACCGTTCTGCCATGATTGGTGCCAATATCATGGAAAAAGGGACCACCAACGGTACCGTAACCGATATCGATGGCAGGTTCTCCCTCGATCTTTCCACTTCCAATCCCGTACTGGTTATCTCCAGTATCGGATATGAGACATTGCAAGTAAGCGTGAACAACCGTACCATCCTCAGCATCGAGATGAGCGAAGATACCGAACTGCTCGACGAGGTGGTGGTGGTGGGTTACGGTACCATGCGGAAGAGTGACATCTCCGGTGCCTCCGTCACCGTGGGTGAGGATGCCATCAAGGGGTCGGTGATCACCAACCTCGACCAGGCACTTCAAGGACGGGCAGCGGGTGTGACCTCCGTGATGACCTCCGGTGCTCCCGGTTCCTCCGTCTCTATTCGCGTGCGTGGACAATCAACCATCAACGCCAGTGCCGAACCCCTCTACGTGATCGATGGTGTGATCGTGCAGGGCGGCGGCAGCAGTGGCTCCTCCTTTGGGCTGGGGGATGCGCTGGGTAACAGCCCCATATCCACCATCTCCCCCCTCTCCACCATCAATCCCTCCGACATCCTCTCGATGGAAATCCTGAAGGATGCCTCTGCCACCGCCATCTACGGTGCACAGGGAGCCAATGGGGTAGTGCTCATTACTACCAAACGAGGAAAAGCGGGAGAAGCCAAGTTCACTTATGAAGGAATGTACGGTGTGCAGCGACAGGCTGCCCGCCTGGAGATGATGAACCTGCGGGAGTTCGCCGATTACAGCAACCAGGTATCCCTCTCCGACAACCGTCCCGAGTTTGCCGATCCCTCGCTCTTGGGAGCAGGTACCAACTGGCAGGATGCGGTCTTCCGCCAGGCACCGATGCACCAGCACCAGCTCTCCGCAGCGGGTGGTAATGATGCGGTGCGTTATTTTGTATCCGGTTCATTCATGGGACAGGATGGTACCATCATCGGTACCGAGTTCAATCGCTACTCCTTCCGTTCCAACCTGGATGCGCAATTGAAGAAGTGGTTCAAGCTGGGACTGAATGCCATGTACTCGCAGACAGATGAGCGCCTCGGCCTGGCTGACAGCCAGGAGGGCGTGATCAACTACTCACTGTTGACCCCTCCCGACATACCAATCTACGATCTTGAGGGCAACTACGCATCGGTGATCCGTGAAGGATACACACGCATCAATCCCATCGCCATGGTACTCGACGAAGACATCCTGCTGGGAAGAAACAAGCTGAACGGAAGCATCTTCGCCGACATCACCCCGATCGAAAACCTTACCTGGCACAGCGAACTGGGCTTCGACATCGGCAGTTCACGTGGCGAACGCTTCGAGCCTGCCGTACGCTACGGTAAATGGAGCAGGGAGAAAAACATGAGCTCCATACAGAAAAACGACAATCGCTTCTGGCAGCTGAAGAACTATCTCACCTATTCCGGTAACATGGACAAACATGATTATACGGTGATGTTGGGTCAGGAGATGTGGGAGTCGACCTATGAATACCAGAGCGTGACCGCCTCTGCCCTTCCTTCCAACGACATCAAGAATCCTAGCCTCGGGACCGATCCTTTGATCA
>JAEWQF010000025.1 GCA_023399295.1 Bacteroidota bacterium | reverse complement strand
AGATATATCTTACCCGGGAGAACAGGCGGTTTTTGAAAGAGAAAGGAATCCGCTACACCGGGGAGCCACTGGGACGAAAGCCGGCAAAAGAGATCAGGAGCAGATACCAAAAACGTAAAGAGCGACGGGAAGCGGCGGAACGCAACCAGGTTGAAGGAAAGTTTGGTCAGGGCAAGCGTGGATATGGTTTAAATGATATCCGGGCCAGACTCTCCTCGACGTCAAACAGTTGGATAGGGGCTATCATTTTTGTGATGAACCTGATCCGGCACATGAGGGATATTCACCTGTCTTATTTTGTCTCGTTACTATCGAAACTGATGAAAGTGAGAAATATAAACATTTATCCACTCAAGCCACAAATGGAATTGTGTGCCTGATTGGGATTTAATAAGCAGACCCTATTTCTTCTCCCTCTACTTCCGGGAGCCGGGTGGCGTGCTATTCGAGCTGGCCACCGACAACCCCGGATTCACGGCCGATGAACCGCTTGAAAGCCTGGGCAGCTCACTGAAGCTACCCGGTCGCTACGAAAGCATGCGGCAGGAGATCGAAGCCCAGTTACCACAACTCTAAGAAGAGAGCGAAATGAACCACTCATTGGATATCCTGTACGGCGGAGAACCGCTCGAGAAGGCCGACAAGGCTTTGATCATGCTGCACGGAAGAGGTGCCGGCGCGGAGAGCATCCTCTCCCTGGCACCACACCTCAAGCTGGCGGGGTTTGCCCTGCTGGCACCCCGGGCAAGCCGGAACAGCTGGTACCCCCACTCCTTCATGGCACCGGCAGCAACGAATGAACCCTGGCTCACCTCAGCTTTGGAGACAGTAGGCAGGACGCTCGACATCGTGCAGGCTGCCGGGATCGAACCCCGGAACATCTTTTTCCTCGGCTTCTCGCAGGGAGCCTGTCTCACGCTCGAATTCACCACGCGTTACGCCACCCGCTACGGCGGCATCGTCGCCTTCACCGGCGGCCTCATCGGCGAGGAGATCGACAGGAGCCCTTACCGGGGGGATTTTGCGGGAACCCCCATCTTCCTGGGCACCGGTGACCCCGATTTTCATGTGCCGGTGGAGCGGGTAACCGACTCGGCACAGATCCTCCGGGAGATGCAGGCCGATGTCACCCTGAAGATCTATCCGGGACGCGGGCATACCGTCTCAGATGAGGAGGTCATGCTGGTCAACCAACTGATCCTTCCCTGAAATCATCCAAAGAAAAAAATCAATCGTATCTATGAAAGTTACCCGTGTATATGCCGATGCTAACGGCGACTCCCGGTTCGAGGAGGTGGAGGTGCCCCTTACCGACCGGGGTGAGATTGGACGACTCTCCGAAAACATTCAGGTCACCACGTTGCAAATGCGCACCGTCTCGGCGGACTATGACTACGACTTTCATCACGCGCCGCAACGGCAGTACATCGTCCTGCTCGATGGCGGTGTGGAAATCGAGAGCTCCCTGGGTGAGGTGCGACAGTTTCAGACGGGAGAGATCCTGCTGATGGAAGATACCAGTGGCAAGGGACATCGCACCCGCAACCTCGAGAAACGGGAACGCACCTCGCTGTTCATTCACCTCGATTGAGAAACACCCTCAGAGCGCCCAAACACGTCACCTCCTCCTGTATTGCGGCATCTCCCGCACAACCTGATTTGTTGACACCCTTTGTCAATCGCCCGGAAAATGCAGTTTCTCCATCATCTTTTCCACCTGGCCGAAGATGTAGTGCCGGAAATCCGGTGAATCGATGATCTCGATTTCTCCCATCAGGCCAAGGACGAATCGTCCCACCCCGTCGTAAGAACAGACCTCGGTTTCGAGCATCCACTCATTGTCAGACAACCCCTTCAAGTGCCTGATAGCGAGCGGAAACTCCTCTAGCAGGAGGCTTGTGGCACGTTCTTGCTGAGGCGGCTGTTCACGATGGTCTCCGCCAGGATCTTGTAAATGAAACCTTTAGTATTGAGTGATCAGTTCGTTGATTTTATCCATCAGCTCCTGGCGGGGAATACCGGATTGTTCACTCATCATTTTGATGGTAGCGATGGGAAGAATCACTTTGGCCATCGGGCTGTTCAGTATGGAAAATTTGGGATTGAATGCGATCAGGTCGTCCTTTAACCCGGGAAATTGCTGAAGCAGCGTCTTTAACCTGGTATCAGCCGAAAGGGTCCATTTCCGGGGAGTTTTGTCAGTGGAGATACCCTCGTCACCCGTTTCTACATTGTTACCTGTTTTGGGGGTATAAATGGTGTCATCGTTTTTCTCCGTGCCCCAGGATAACAGGCGTTGTTCCCCCTCAAGTTGGCGGATATGGGTGCAATCCTGCATCATCTCCATCACACCGCGGAAGTTACCTTGATCGTCTCTAACCGCCACATAGACGATGTAGATAAAGAGGCCGGGCTGGTTGATCCAGAACTCTGCCTTGCTCTGTTCGCCACTGCGGAACTTCTCGATGATCTCCTCCACCAGATGGACACTTTTCGGGGGATGACAGTTGCGCACCTCACGACCGATCACCCCCTTGCTTCTCGGGAAGACCCGGTGTTTGGTGTCGGTGTAAAAGGCTACCAGCTCGTTTTCATCCACGAAGGAGATATCTACCGGCATGTGCCGGTAAAGCAGATTGATCTGTTCCAGTGTCAGTTTGCCCTGTGCCACATCCAGCACCTGATCCTGATTGTTGCTCTTTGTTGCATGCCCATGCTTGGCAAGCAGGGCTGCCAGTTCCTGCATAAAGTCGCTCTGATCGGTCACATGACCGGTAACCTTATCCGTTTTCTGTTGCCCGGAATGGGATTGCCCGTAATCAGGCTGTTTGGTATGCTGTTTACCGGTTCCCGCGGGATTCAGCAATTCGACGCCAAAGAAGCCGATTTCCCGGTCGCCCGACTTCAACTGCTCCATCTTGTCGGCGGAGATTAGTTTCAGGGAGGTGGGATAGAGAATCATCTCCTCCTTCTCCATCAGGTCGCGCAGGTCGGCAGCCATCTCCCGGTATGTCTCGAGGAACGATGTCGTGTCTATCGGCACGTTCTGCAACAGCTCCCAGGCCTTGTTCATCTCGTCGCGGATGTAATCGTCGTACACCCACATGGTGGTGGTGGGACGATCGAAGCCTTCCCGCTCCAGTGCCGAATAGAGCTGGTTCTGCTTGCGACTGAAATGCACCTTGTAGGGTAATATCAGCTCCATCAGCTCCAACCATTGATTCAGGATAAAAGGCTTTTGAGCGAGGGCATCACCCTGCTCCAACAACTCCTTCATCCGGCTATTCTCCCGCAGGTAGGTGTCGATGGTATGCCCCTCGGGTAGCGATTTCTCCTCACTCTCCAGCAGCCCTTCAAAGACCTCGAGCATCCCCCTGACATCCTCGTTGCGACACTCATCCGGATCTTCAGCCTTGAGCAGCTGCTCCGCTGCGGCAAACTCCGCTGCCGAGATCTTGCCGACCTCCCTTTTCATCCGGTTCCTTGCCTCCTCAAGCGGTAGCAGTCCGTTGTCGTACTGCCGTTTGATCTCCAGCATCCGTCTCAGCTTATCCTGATCGAGGCTGGCAAATATGTGATTTGTTTTCTGTTCTTCCATATCTGTCGGAAATTAAAATATCCGACACAAAATTAGGGACTTCAGGGCGGGATTGCAATACCAACAAATAGCCATTTTTCAGGTTGCCTTATCCCTATTGATATGCAGCAGGCTACGGTTTTTGTCTACAAAATTCAGATAACGGAAATGAAACAGTTATTGTCTGATCGATTCCAGGAAGCGGATATTTGACAACTTATGTCAATATTTAACCTCCATCAGCTTGATATCCGACAGCACCACGCGATTGTTGCCGGCGTTGCCGAGCGAGAAGACAATGCGTGCCTGCGCGTCGGCATGGGCGGAGGTGAAGAGCAGGTTGTAGGTGGAATGATTCTTGTCGATCACCACCGTCTGGCTGCCATAGGAGGTCCAGGGATCGGAGTTCCGCGAGACATCGACGGTGATGCGTCGCTCGTCGCTGTCGGGGGAGGAGGCATTGAAGGCAACGCGGTAAGTTTTGCCCTTCTCAATGGGCATACCGCTCTTGATGAACTGGATGTGCCAGTTGACTGTTCCCGGCTTGGTCACGGTGACGGTCACCCTGTTGTTGGCCACGGCTATGGTGGATGCGGCAGACGCATCGTTGTTGGAAAGAAACCAGCCGTCACTCTGCCCGTTGGCAAAGTTGCTGCTGTAGAGGGTCACATACTCGGGCTCATAAGGCTCGGCCATGGGATCAGTTGTTAGTGCGTCGACCAGTCGCTCTTCATACTGTCCACTCTGTGGGTTGTAGATGCCGAAGCCGGAGTTCCACTCCCAGTAGGCCCAGCTAAAGCCCTGCTGCTCGAACCAGCGGCCCAGGAAACGGGTCCAGCGCACCCGCGAGTCGAGGTCGGCACGCGAGTAGGCACCGAACTCACCGATGTGGATCGGTATTTTCTTTTCTGTTGACAACCGGATGGCCGCCTTGAAATCCTGCTCCACCGCCTGACGCTCGAACTCGGTGTCGCGCCACTTGGTGCCGAGCCAGGCATCGGAACCCTCCGACCAGCTGGCACCCTGGTGGGTGAACGTATGCGGATTGTAGTAGTGCAGGGTGAGGATCAGCTGCGGATCGTCGGGGAGCGTCAGTGCCGGCAGTCCGCCTACACCACCCCACTCCGCCGTGCCGACCAGCACGCAGCGTTTCGGGTTGCTCTCGCGGATCACCTGCAGTGCATCGCCTGAAAAATCGTTCCACAAAGGGGGTGTGAGCTGGTCGTGCGGTTCGTTCAGTATCTCGAACAGGAGGCTGTCGGGGTATGCCTTGAAGTGGTCGGCAATCTGCTCCCACTGCGAGAGAAAACGGGCCTTCTCGCTGGCGGGGTTGGCCATCAGCGCGTCGTGGTGGTGCATGTTGAGGATGATGTGCAGCTTCTGCTTCAATGCCTCATCAACGGCGGCCTGTATGATCTGCAGGAAAGCAGGTGTAAGGGTGTAGGGAGCCGTTGCCATGCTGCGGTCGCCCCGTTCCCAACGGATGGGCAGGCGCACATGGCTGAACCCCAGGTCGGCGATCCGCTTCAGGTCGGCAGGATCGAAGGGCGACTGCCACGACTGCTCTGCCTCATAGGTGTTGCCGATGTTGATTCCTCTCCCCAGACGGGCGTTGATCTCAACGGCGCTGGCCCATGTTCCCGGCACCTCCGGATCCTCCGTTTCGTCAGAATCTCCGGAATCACCGGGTTCTTCAGAATCATCGGGAACCACGCTTTCAGTCGGTTTCTCCTCTTCTACAGGTATCATAGGCTTACTGTCACACTGCTGAAACAGGAAAAGGAAGAGTGCAATGAGAAGGATATTTTTTTTCATCATGTGGCTTTATTGGGGGCTTTTTAAATCTCAACCGACATACAAACATACATAAATTGCAACAGGTTTGATTGATTTCTGGCATGAAATTTCCTAAACATTGACTGCCCTTCGGTTGTTTATTGCGGTATGAGACAATACACCCCCATCCTCTTCATGGTGATCACCCTGGGCCTCGTAGCCGCGGCGATCTACTACCTGTCGAAACGCTTCACCCTCTTCTTCCCGGCTCCCGGCATGAAGGGGTGGGTCTGGATCTTCTCACTGGGCCTGATATTCGCTTTTGTGGGATCGATCGCCTTCAGCGAGCTCACCAACCCGTTCGTGACGGCATGGTCGCTGGTGGGTTCCATCCTGCTGGGGGCCTTCATCCTCCTGCTGCTCTCTCTCGCCGTGACCGACCTGCTGCACCTTTTCTTAAAACCCTCCCCTGCCCTGCGGGGTTGGCTAACGGTGGGACTGACGACACTGCTCACCGGCTACGGCGTCTGGAACGCCTATCACTTCAGGGTGAAGGAGGTGACCCTCCCCATCAGGGGACTCACCGAGGAGATCCGTGCGGTGCACCTGACCGACATCCACCTGGGCAACTCGCGCGGCAAGAAAGAGCTGGAGCGGATCGTACGCATCACGAGGGAGCTGCGGCCGGAGATCATCCTCAACACCGGTGACCTGTTCGACAGCAAGACACACTTCAACGGAAATGAAGATGTGCTGGACGCTTTTCGGACCATCAGCGTGCCCCACTACTTCGTGTTCGGCAACCACGACGAACAGGTGGGACTGAAACAGGTGCTGCGCCGCACGGAGAGAAGCGGCGTCACACTGCTGATGAACAGGGTAGCCCACTACGGGGAGCTGCAGATAGTGGGCCTCAACAACATGCTGGCGGACAGTGACTCGTTCGACATCCATGCAACCAACGACAGCACCACGGTGAAGAGCGTGATGCAAAGCCTGGAGATAGACCCGGAGCGGCCGCTAATTGTGCTGCACCACCGCCCCGACGGCATCCCCTACATGGCGGAGGGAGGTGCCGACCTGCTGCTCACCGGCCACACCCATGCGGGGCAGATGTTCCCCTTCACCCTCATCGCCAAATGGATGTTCGGCTACAACAAGGGACTCTACCAATACGAAGGGATGCAGATCTACGTCTCCCAGGGACTGGGTACCTTCTTCTCTCCCATCCGCTTTGGCACCCACAGCGAGATCACCCTGCTCCGGCTGATGCCGGCCTGACTTTTTTTCCTTTTTTTATTGGGCGAAAAAGCATATATTTGCATCATATGCAAAAGATAGGCTCCTCATCCGATTTCGACTTCTTCACGCCCGGCCTCTCGGAACTCGAGCTGCCGCTGGCGGGCGAGATCGCCTGCGGGTTCCCCTCGCCGGCCGACGACTTCCTGCAGGAGAGCCTCGACGTGAACAAACTGCTGGTGAGACACCCTGATGCCACCTTCTACGCCGTGGCGCGCGGCACCTCGCTGGCGCCGCTGGTACAGCCCGGCAGCATCCTGGTGATCGACCGCTCCCTGGAGTGGTCATCCGACCTGCTGGCCTGCTGCTTCATCGACGGCGAGTTCACCGCCAAGTGGATCGAGAAAAGCGGCGACAAGATCAGGCTGATACCGCTCAACCCCGACTTCCCCACGCTGGAGTACAGCCCGGAGGAGGCGGAGATCCATATCTGGGGCATCGTCACCTCCATCATCAACAACAATGTACGCCTTAGCCGACTGCAATAACTTCTACGCCTCCTGCGAGCGGGTCTTCAACCCGACGCTGAACGGCAAGCCGGTCGTGGTGCTCAGCAACAACGACGGCTGTGTCATCGCGCGCTCGAACGAGGCAAAGGCGGTGGGCATCAAGATGGGCGACCCCGCCTTCCAGATAGAGCGGCTGATCCGCACCCACAACGTGCAGGTCTTCTCCTCCAACTTCGTGCTCTACGGCGACATGAGCCGCCGCGTGATGAACATCCTCGCCTCCTACACCCCCTCGCACGAGATCTACTCCATCGACGAGTGCTTCCTCGACCTCTCCGGCATGAGGGTCGACCTGCGGGAGTATGGCCTGAAGATGCGACGCCAGGTGGGACGCTGGACCGGCATCCCCCTCAGCGTGGGCATCGCTCCCACCAAGGCACTGGCCAAGGTGGCCAACCGCATCGCGAAGAAATATCCGGAGCTGCAGGGGGTGCACGTGATCGACAGTGAGGAGAAACGGATCAAGGCGCTCCGCTGGCTCCCCATCGAGGATGTGTGGGGCATCGGCAGGCGCTACGCCCGCAAGCTGCGCGCCATGGGGGTGAACAGCGCCTACGACTTCACGCAGCTTCCCGAGTCACTGGTGCGCAACCTGATGACCGTGGTGGGACGCAACCTGCAACGCGACTTGCAGGGAACACCCACCCTGGAGATGGAGATCGCCGAGAAGAAGCAGAGCATCGCCACCACCCGCTCGTTCGACCGCGACTACAACAGGCTGGAGGAGCTCCACGAGCGGATTGCCACCTTCGTGGTGACCAGCGCCGAGAAGCTGCGCCGGCAACAGTCGATGTGCCGCCGCATGGTGGTCTTCATCGAGACCAACCGCTTCAACGACAAGGAGGAGTTCTATGCCAACAGTGTGCTCCTGAAGCTTCCCTTTCCCACCTCCTCCTCGCTCGAGCTGGTGCCCTTCGCCATCGAAGGGTTGAAGAGCATCTACCGCGACCACAAGCACTACAAGCGCGCCGGGGTGATCCTGCTCGACCTGGTGGACGCCAACGCCTACCAGCCCTCGCTCTTCTTCAACTCCGACCCGAGACACAAGAGGCTGATGGAGACGATGTACCATCTCAACCGCAAGCATGGCAAGACGATGGTGCGCCTCGCCTCGCAGGATGAGCTGACGCACAAGATGCGGCGGCTGCACCTCTCACGTGGCTACACCACCAGCTTCAGCGAGCTGATAGAGATACAGCTTTAACGAAACAGCATATGTGTTTTACCGTCTCCATAGAGAAGAAAGCGAAGGAAGCGATCAGGGAGTACCTGCAGTCGCACGCCGGCGTGCAGATGCCCCTCGCCTTCGACGAGGAGCACTACCTGGTCTCCGGCTTCGCACACCCCCGCCTGCCGGTGATCCGCCAGGGTGCCATCACCCTCTCCGAGTGGGGACTGATTCCCTCCTTCGCGGTGGAGGAGCGGGCTGCCGAGCTGCAGAAGATGACGCTCAACGCACGCGCCGACACCATCTACGAGAAACCCTCCTACAAGCAGTCGATCGTCAGCCAGCGCTGCGTGCTGGTGGTGGATGGCTTCTTCGAGTGGCGCCACGAGAACGGTAAGAAGCATCCCTATTACATCTACCCGGCCGACGAGACGGTCTTCTACATGGGATGCATCTACAACTCATGGGTCAACAAGCTGACGGGCGAGGTGCGTGACACCTTCTCCATCATCACCACCGACGCCAACCCGCTGATGGCATGGATCCACAACACAAAAAAAAGGATGCCGCTGATCCTCCGCCGGGAGGAGGTGCCCTCCTGGATCGATCCCGCCACAGAGCGCACACGGGTGGAGCAGCTGATGCGACCCTACCCCGAAGCGGCGATGCGGGCACATGCCATCTCCTCCGACGCGGGCAACCCCCGTATCAACCGCAACCGGCCGGAAATCAAATTGCCGGTTGAAAAGTGACATGCGGCTAGCTGGAAATGATAAACGATAAACGACAAGCCCCGAACCAGGAACATCGTACCACAAACATCGAACTAAGAACTTTCAAACATATCAACATACTAACGTACCAACTTACTAACTTACTAACGTTCTAACATACTAACGTTCTAACATACTAACATACTAACATACTAACTTACCAACTTTCTAACTTACTAACTTACCAACGTTCCAACATAATAACCAAATATAAGCATGAAAACAATCCTTACAACCCTGTTCCTATCCCTCTTCACCCTGCTCGCCGCACAGCAGCCGGCAGCTCCCGTCCGTCTCAACTCACTCGGCTACCTGCCACAACAGGTGAAAGAGGCGACGATCACCGCCGATGTGCCTGCCTTCGTGGTGAAAGATGCAGTGAGTGACGAAATACGCTACAGCGGCAAGACATCGGGTCCCTTCTATCAGGAGGATACAAACCAACAGGTGGTGATGGCCGACTTCTCGGCGCTGCAGCAGCCGGGCAGCTACTACCTTGAGCTGCCGGACGGCAGTCGATCGGCGATCTTCCCGGTGGGTGAGACCATCTACCGCGATCCCTTCCACACCGCCATGCGCGGCTTCTACCTCTGGCGCTGCGGCATGGCGGTGGCCGGTGAACACCATGGCGACCACTTCTGTACCGAAGCATGCCACCTGGAGGATGGCTACCTCGACTACCTCGGAGAGAAAGGAGCACAGCGCGACGGCACCGGTGGCTGGCACGACGCCGGCGACCATGGCAAGTACATCGTCAACGCCGGCATCACCATGGGCATCCTCTCGATGGCCTGGGAGATGTTCCAAGACCGGATTGAACGGGTCGACCTGCAACTGCCGGAGACCGCACCCGGACTGCCCCAATACCTGCAGGAACTGAAATGGGAGATGGACTGGGTGTTAAAAATGCAATACGACGACGGCAGCGGACGTGTGTCACACAAGCTCACCCGCACCAATTTCTCCGGCTTCATCATGCCGCAGGATGACAAGGAGAAGCGCTACTTCACCGAGTGGAGCTCGGCAGCCACCGCCTCCTTCGCGGCGATGACGGCACAGGCGGCACGTATCTTCGCGCCTTACGACCAGGCTTATGCCGACAAGCTGCTGGCTGCGGCTCGACTCAGCTACGACTGCCTGCAACAGCACCCCGAAGAGAAGCCCTTCATCCAGGGTGATTTCCAGACAGGCGGCTACCAGACCACCGACCCGGACGACAGGCTCTGGGCTGCCGCAGAGCTGTGGCAGACCACCGGCGAGGAGCCATACCTGCGCGACTTCGAACAGCGGGCAGCAGCCATCGGCTACCGGGTGGACGAGGACTGGGACTGGGGCAACGTGTCCAACCTGGGCATGTTCACCTACCTCCTCTCACAACGGGAAGGAAAAGATGCGCATGCCGAGAGACGCATCCGCGAGAACACGCTGAAAGCGGCCGACAACATGGCAACACGCGCCCGCAACGACGCCTACGGCCGATCGCTGCAACGTTACTACTGGGGTTGCAACGGCACCGTGGCACGCCAGACGCTCAACCTCTATGTGGCGGACAGGCTACAGCCAGCGAGCAGTTACCGGGAGACAGCGCTCTCCCAGATCGCACACCTCTTCGGCCGCAACACCTACAACCGTTCCTACGTGACCGGGCTGGGCATCAACCCACCCATGCATCCGCACGACCGACGTTCGGGTGCGGACAACGTGAAGGCTCCCTGGCCCGGCTACCTGGTGGGTGGCGGTCACAGCGCCACCGACTGGGTGGATGTGGAGGAGAGTTACTCACACAACGAGATCGCCATCAACTGGCAGGCACCCCTCCTCTTTGCCCTGGCATGGATGCTTCCTTGAGGGGGGAGAGTGACCGACGTGAGATACAGAAGGGGGAGGTAATTCCCAACGGAAAGCTGTTTTGAAAAAGTGTTTCAAAACAGCTTTTTTTACTTAAAAAATGTTTCCAAAAAATGGGTAAATCATCTATCTTTGCAGGCAAATTTATGATTTTAACAACTGAATGGAAAACAAAAAACAACTCAGCCCCGCACTAAAAACGGTCGTCGGGGTTCAATTCCTCTTTGTGGCCTTCGGCGCCACCGTTTTGGTACCCCTGCTAGTAGGACTCGATCCTTCCACCGCACTGTTTACCGCAGGAATAGGAACATTGATCTTTCACCTCGTTACGAAAGGCATGGTTCCTATTTTTTTGGGTAGCAGCTTCGCCTTCATCGCACCCATCGTGAAAGCCACCGAGCTCTACGGACTGCCCGGCACCCTCTCGGGACTGGTCGCCGTGGGTGCGGTGTACTTCCTGATGAGCGCCCTGGTGAAGTGGCAGGGGGTGAACCTGATCAAACGGCTCTTCCCACCCGTGGTGATCGGTCCCGTGATCATGCTCATCGGTCTCTCGCTGGCCGGCACAGGTGTCAGCATGGCCTCCGAGGACTGGCTCCTGGCCATCATCGCACTGGTCACCGCTATCGTGGTGAGCATGTATGCCAAGGGACTGCTCAAGCTGATCCCCATCTTCGCAGGCATCATCGTCGGCTTCACCGTCGCTGCCATCATGGGACGGGTCGATTTCTCCGGGGTGGCTGCCGCTCCCTGGCTGGGATTGCCCCACTTCGTGAAGCCCTCCTTCTCCTGGGAGGCGATCCTCTTCCTCATTCCCGTAGCCATCGCACCGGTAATCGAGCACGTGGGCGATGTCTTCACCGTGAGCCAGGTGGCCGGCAAGGACTTCGTGAAGACCCCCGGCCTGCACCGCACCATGTTGGGTGACGGCATTGCCTGCTGCGTGGCGGGACTGATCGGCGGCCCCCCCGTCACCACCTACTCCGAGGTGACCGGTGCCATGGTGCTGACAAAGGTGACCGACCCCGCCGTGATCCGCATCGCCGCCGTCACCGGCATCATCTTCTCACTGGTAGCCAAGGTGAGCGCCCTGCTCAAGGCGATACCCGGAGCGGTGCTGGGCGGCATCATGCTGCTGCTCTTTGGTATGATCGCTGCCACAGGTGTCAACAACATGGTCCAGAACAAAACCGACATGAGCAGCCCGCGCAACCTGATCATCGTCTCGCTGATCCTTACCACCGGCATTGGCGGCGCCGTACTGCAGATGGGCACCGTCAGCATGACCGGCATCGGTCTCTCAGCGGTGATCGGCGTGCTGTTGAACCTGATCCTGCCCAGAACAAAAGCGGAGAAGGAGGCGGACAACAATGCCAACTCATAACAGACACCGCTTCCTCTAGGAATCAGTGTCTGAGGGAGACTCGTAGCAACGGGTCTCCCTTTTTTGTGATTAACCGACTTACGGTTCCAATCATGTGCAATCTTTTCATTACTTTTGCATCTCAAAGTGAAAAGAATGGAAACGAATAAAAATCAGATACTGAACTACGCCATGCAGTCCGGGCTGGGCCTGGGACTCTTCTGGGTGTTCAAGTACCTGTTTGTGATTACCGGTGGACTGCATCCGCTGCTTGGCTTCATCGGATCCATATTGGGCATTGGCACCCCGCTGCTGCTCTTCTACTACCTGGTGAAGTACAACCGCGAGGGAGCCGATGGTGATATGAGCTTCGGACAGGGGATCCAGTTCTCCATCCTGCTCTTCTTTTTCGCCTCCCTGCTGGAGGCACTGGTGGTACTGTTGCACGTGAAATGGATCGACCCCCTCTTTATTGGCGGCATCTACGACGCGATGATGGAGATGGCCTCACAGCTGGCCCTCGGCAAGGAGCTGGCGGCGCAGCTGGCCAATCAGCCACTGCCGGGTGCGGTGACATACGTCTTCAGCAACGTGATCATGGCCGATGTCTTCCTGGGGCTCATCCTCTCCCTGCTCATCGTACCCGCCGTCATGCGCTTCAAAAGAAAAGAAACAGCATAACATACCCGCAAGCATATGGATATTTCAGTTGTCATACCACTTTACAATGAAGAGGAGTCGCTGCCGGAGCTCTTTCACTGGATCAACCGGGTGATTGAAAAAGAGGGTCTCAGCTACGAGGTCATCTTCGTGGACGACGGCAGCACCGACGGCTCCTGGGAGGTGATCCGCCAGCTTCACAGCGAGTCGGACAAGGTGAAGGCAATCAGGTTCCGCCGCAACTACGGCAAGTCGCCCGCCCTCCATTGTGCCTTCGAGAAGGCGCAGGGTGAGGTGGTGATCACCATGGATGCCGACCTGCAAGACAGCCCCGACGAGATCCCCGCGCTATACCGCATGGTACGCGAGGAGGGGTACGACCTGGTCTCCGGATGGAAAAAGAAACGATACGACGCCAAGATCACCAAGAACCTCCCATCGAAGCTGTTCAATGCCACCGCACGCAGCGTGTCGGGCATCAAGCTGCACGATTTCAACTGCGGATTGAAAGCCTACAAGCGCGCACTGGCAAAAGACATTGAGGTTTACAACGACATGCACCGTTACATTCCCGTGCTGGCGAAAAATGCCGGCTATCGGAAAATTACCGAGAAGGTGGTGCAGCACCAGGCACGCAAGTACGGCACCAGCAAGTTCGGTGCCAGCCGCTTTGTGAACGGTTATCTCGACCTGATGACGCTCTGGTTCCTGAACCGCTTCGGCAGGAAACCGATGCATATCTTCGGACTCTGGGGCAGCCTCATGTTCCTGTTCGGCTTCGTCGCCGTGATCCTGGTGGGTGCGATGAAACTCTACGACATGCACCATGGCAACCCCTACAAGCTGGTGACCGACTCACCCTACTTCTTTATCTCCCTCACCATGATGATCCTGGGAACACTGCTGTTCCTCGCCGGATTCCTGGGTGAGCTGATATCCCGCAACGCACCGGAAAGAAATCACTACAGGGTTGAAGAAGAGATTTAGAAAAACCGATTAAATGTTAGTAAATTAACAAGTTATTAGGTTAGTAGGTTGGTAGGTTAGTAGGTTGGTAGGTTGGTAGGTTGGTAGGTTAGTAGGTTAGTAGGTTGGTAAGTAAATAAGTTCAAAGTTCGAAGTTTAAAGTTCAAAGTTCGAAGTTAAATAGTTCGTACGTTTATGTCAAAAAGAAAAACATATCTGCTGCTGCTCTCCCTCTTGTTGCTTTCCTGCAATGAGAGCGGCAACAAGAAAGAATACATCTACTTCCAGGAGCAGGGTGAGATATTCCATACTGGCTTCCACATCAAGTATGCCTACAGCCGTTCGTTGCGGGAGGAGATCATGGCGGAGCTGGAACGGTTCGACAAATCGCTCAACCCCTTCCGGGAAGATGCCATCATCACAAAGGTGAACCGCAACGAGCCGGTTGAACCAGATTCATTTTTCCTCAAGGTCTTTCAGCGATCACAGGAGATCGCATTAAAAACCGGTGGCAAGTTCGACATCACGGTCTCACCACTGATCAACGCCTGGGGCTTCGGCTTTGCGAATATGGAGCGTGTGACACCGGAGATCATCGACAGCCTGAAACAGTTTGTGGGATATGACAAGATTGCGATCGATGCAGCGGGAAAGGTAGTGAAAAGC
Organism: Bacteroidota bacterium; assembly: GCA_023399295.1. Lineage (GTDB taxonomy): Bacteria > Bacteroidota > Bacteroidia > Bacteroidales > Dysgonomonadaceae > Proteiniphilum. Next base: position 4,236 of record JAEWQF010000025.1, on the reverse strand, counting down.
GACCCGCGTGTAACCCTCAACACCTCCGCAATCGCCAAAGGTTACGCCTGCGACGTGGTGGGCGACTTGCTGGAGCAGCAGGGCATTGCGCATTACATGGTGGAGATCGGGGGTGAGATCACTGCCCGCGGTGTGAACGACAAGGGTGAGTGCTGGCGTATCGGCGTGGACAAGCCCATTGACGACAGCTCGGGCATGCAGCATGAGCTGCAGACAATCCTCTCGCTTTGCGACAAGGCGTTGGCCACCTCCGGCAACTACCGCAACTACTACATCAAAGAAGGGAAGAAGTACGCCCATACAATCGACCCACAGAGTGGTTATCCCTCACAGACCGACATACTGGGGGCTACGGTGATTGCCGACGACTGTATGACAGCCGATGCCTATGCCACCGCTTTCATGGCAATGGGTATCGAAGAATCGAGGCAGGTGGCAGCCACTGTGGAGGGTCTACACTACCTCTTCATCTACGAGACCGGGGAGGGATCGTTTGGCACCGTTCAATCCGATGGTTTTGAACAGTTTATCACGAACCAATCACAGGATTCAACCCGGAAAAAAAGAGAACAAACTAAAAAAGCATGGGAAAAGATACAAGCAACAGCAAGAAATTGAATGCAACTCCTGCACAACATGTGATCATCGCCATGACTCAAGCAGCGGAGCAGGAGCTGGTGATCACCCACACCAGCTACAACAGCAGATACGGACCTTTGTTTGTCGCTGCCTCAACTCAAGGGATCAGCTTTATCGGCTTTGGCAATGAGCAGCAAATGCTCGACGAACTGAAAGAGCGATACCCCTCGGCAGAAATCATACGAGGTGTGATGCCGATCCTGAAACGTGTACTGGCTCTTGTTGAGGATCCCCGAAAAGAGGATGCCCTGCCGTTGCACATCAAAGGAACCACGTTCCAATTGAGGGTATGGCAGGAGCTGTTGCAAATACCCTGTGGCAATACCAGCAGTTACAGCACCATTGCCGAGCAGATCGGCCGATCGGGTGCAGCACGGGCTGTGGGGAGTGCCGTGGGACGAAACCCGGTAGCCTGCCTGATACCCTGCCACCGCGTGGTACGTGCCGACAACAGCCTGGGGGAGTACCACTGGGGCACATCGCTCAAAGCACAACTGCTCAGCAATGAAGCAGGATCTCATCACTAAACTACATTCAACAAACAGATAGCATATGCGAACAAACATCCTTACGATTCTCATCCTGTTATTCACAACCTTCCCGATGATGGCTGAGGTAGCCGACAGCACCCGTTACCCCTCTATAGAGTTAGACGGCACACTGAAGAACAAATACGAGTACGCAACCGAAACCGACAATTCACGCTTCTCCGTACGCAGTTCACGCATCGGCATTAAAGGTGACATAAACAACTTCGCATCTTATCGTGCACAACTGGAGCTGAGTGACAACGGTGATTTCAAGGTCCTCGACCTCTATGGCACGCTCATGCCGGTAGAAGGATTGAGTTTCTCGTTGGGACAGATGGGCATCCCCCTCTTTAACTCCTACATCACCACCCCGGCCACCATGATGTTTGCAAACCGTGCATTCATTGGCAAGTACTTCCTCAGCACCCGCGACCTGGGTGTGATGGCAAAATACAAATTCCAGGCTGGCAGCCTGCCTGTGAACCTGGAAGGTGGGCTCTTCAATGGCAACGCCATCAATGATCCGGTGTGGAAAAACAAGCTCTCCTACGGCGCCCGACTTGAACTGGGCAGCATGGAGGGTGTGCGCGTCACCGCCAAGATGTACAACTACCCCAAAGATGAGACAAAGCAGTTCTTCATCTACGGTGCCGACTTCCGCTATGCCACCGGCAACTGGAAGCTGGAGACTGAGGTGATGAAACGGGAGAGCAAAACCGAGCTTTTCAGCGATCTCCTCTCCTATTACATCCAGAGCGCCTACAACCTGCCTTTGAAATCACGCTTCTTCAACCGCATGATCCCTGCACTGCGGTGGGATGCCGTGGATGAAGATTTCGACAGCAACGGCTTCGACGTGAGCCGACTGACTACAGGCTTGGGCTTCGGATTCAACCACAGTGGCTACTCTTCCATTCTGCGGTTCGACTACGAATGGTATATGGTAGAAAACGAAATGGCCATCTTCGCAGAGAATCCGGAAATGGATTCCAATAAATTTACGGTAGAATTGTTGATCACCTTTTAATCCTGTAGCAACACGACATGAAAAACAGCACATTCTTCGCAGTGCTCCTCCCGGCACTTCTCTTTACAGCCTGTAACGGATCACAACCCACCGGCAACCTGATGGGAGAGAACACGAAAGCATTGTGGTACCTGCAAGGAGATGCATCAATCAATGACAATCTACTCATCCTCGGTGAAGGAGCATCCGCACTGCTCACGAAGGCGAGTTATGACAACTTCGAACTGACGCTCACCGCCCGCCTGGGTGACACGAGCAACGGATACATCGCTTTCCATACCGACAAGGAGATGACAAAGGGATACAAGGTCGCTCTTGACAATGACCTCAACGATCTGGAATGGTGGACCAAAACAGGCAGTCTGTTGGGTGTGCGCAACCTGACAAAGTCGGTGGTGAAGAACAACGAATGGTTCTGCCTGACCCTCCGCGTCGAGGGCAAGGCGATCACCATACTGCTCAATGATGCCCCTGTGGTGGAGTACATTGAACCGGATGCTCCCTACCGCACAGCGGAGCACGCCACACAGCGACTATCCGAAGGCACGTTCGCCCTTGTTAGCAACATGGGCACGATCGAGATCAGCGACTGCGTGGTAACCCCCTTGGAGGGACCTGCCGATCCTTCTGCACAACAGAACATGGCAATCGACGAGCACAACGACCACATCATCCGCCTGCACCAGGAGAACTTCCCGGTACTGGACTATCACGTGCACCTCAAAGGAATCACCGCCGAACAGGCCGCCGCCCAGTCGCGCCGCTATGGCATCAACTACGCCCTGGCACCCAACTGTGGCATTGGCTTCCCTGTCACCAGCGATGAAGAGGTAGTGGCATACCTGAAGGAGATGGAGGGAGAGCCATTCATCCAGGCAATGCAGGGGGAAGGAAGGGAGTGGCCAGAGACCTTCTCAAAGGAGGTGCGCGACCGGTTCGACTACGTCTTCACCGATGCCCTCACCTTCACCGACCGCAAGGGTCGCCGTACGCGGCTCTGGATACCGGAAGAGGTGTTCATAGAGGATGAAGAGCAATACATGGACCTGATCGTGGAGAAGATCGTGGAGGTGATGCAGGAGCCGATGGATGTCTATGTGAATCCCAACTTCCTGCCCGAGGTGATGAACGACCGTTACGACGCCTTCTGGACAGAAGAACGAATGGAGATGGTGATCACCGCCCTGCTGGAGACCGGCAAGGCGCTTGAGATCAACCACCGTTACCGCATTCCCAACAAGGCGTTCATTCAGAAAGCGAAGGATGCCGGGTTGAAATTCACCTTCGGCACCAACAACGCTGATGGCGACTTTGGCAAGATGGAATACTGCATCGAGATGAAAGAGGCATGCGGCATCACCGCAGCCGATATGTACAAACCCAACATACAGCAATGAACAACAGAGTAACACCCGATTACATCACCGACCTGGAGGAAAACGAGATCTTCGTCTTCGGAAGCAACCTGGAAGGGAGCCATGGCGGGGGTGCCGCCAAGACAGCTCACAATAAGTTCGGAGCGATCTGGGGACAAGGTGTGGGACTGCAGGGTCAGTCATACGGCATCCCCACCATGCACGGAGGGGAGGAAGAGATACGTCCCTACGTGGAAGAGTTCATCGACTTTGCCCGCTCCAATCCGGATCTCACTTTTCTGGTGACACGCGTGGGTTGCGGCATTGCAGGTTTCCACGACTCGGAAATCGCACCCCTCTTCGCCGACGCGACAGCGGTGCCCAACATCCTCCTGCCTGAGAGCTTTTGGCATTATCTGACGAGATGACGTAACAGCTTCAGATCCATGCATAAAAAAACCGGTCCCACAAGGAGACCGGTTTTTATTGGAATAGTATGTTTGCTTAATTTATTCTGCACTTTCCTTTTTTGCTTCTTCAGCAGCAGGTGCTTCTTCAGCAGCAGGTGCTTCTTCGGCAGCAGGTGCTTCTTCAGCAACAGGTGCTTCTTCAGCAACGGGTGCTTCTTCAGCAGCAGGTGCTTCTTCAGCAACGGGTGCCTCTTCAACAGCCGGTGCCTCTTCAG
>JAEWQF010000002.1 GCA_023399295.1 Bacteroidota bacterium | reverse complement strand
TGGGTAGCTACGTGAAAGGGATGAACGGTGAGGTGTTCCCCTACTTCTACGGTTTCAAGACCGACGGCCTCTTCCAGAACCAGGCTGAAGTGGACGGTTATGTGAATGGTGAGGGTGCCAGACTGCAACCTACCGCCAAACCGGGTGATGTACGCTTTGTCGATACCAACGGCGACGGTAGCATCAGCGACGATGACAAGACCAAGATCGGCAAGGGAGCTCCCGACTGGACCTACGGGCTCACCCTGGGTGCTGACTGGAAGGGTTTCGACGCGAACCTCTTCTTCCAGGGAACCTATGGCAACGACATCTTCGACTTCGCACAACGTGGTGACATCCCGGCGGCCAACCGTCCGGCATGGATACTGGATCGCTGGCATGGCGAAGGGACCTCCGACCGGATGCCCCGCATGACTTCGGCCAACCCCAACAGCAACTGGCGTTCTTCCGACCTTTATATCAAGGATGGCTCATACCTTCGACTAAAATCGGCACAGCTGGGCTATACCCTGCCTGAAGCGCTGACGAAGAAGATCTCCCTGCAGCGTCTCCGCCTTTATATATCGGCTGACAACCTGCTCACCTTCACCGGTTACGACGGATTCGACCCCGAGATCGCCTCAGGCGGTTATACCACCATCGGTATCGACCGCGGTATCTATCCGCAGGCCAGAACAATCTCACTGGGAGCCAATATCTCATTTTAAAATATCGTATCACTATGAAACAATATATCAACTTATTGATCATCATGCTGCTGGCGGGATTCATCTCCTGTAGCGACGACTTCCTGACCAACTCGACCACCGAGCAGCAGGCAGCCGGCGAACCCGCCACCGAGGGGGCCATCCTCTCCAACCTGGCAGCGACCTACCAGATCCTGCTCTTCGACAGCTATGCCGACAACAACTACAACAGCCTCATGCTGATGTCGGACCTCCGTTCAGACGATATCTTTAAGGGAGGCGGAGATGCAGGCGACCAGCACCAGCTCTACCTGCTCTCGCTCTTCACCACCACTCCGCAGGAGAACATCAACGGACTCTGGAACATCTACTACTCAGGTCTGGCACGCGCCAACAACGTGATTTCAGCCTGCGAGAACGCGGTGGGTTTCGATACCGATGCCGACATCCAGAAACTGAACCAGTACAAGGCAGAAGCACATTTTCTGCGTGCCTATTACACCCACTGGCTCTGGAAGTTCTGGGGCAACATTCCCTACTTTGAGGAACCGCTCACCGAACCTCCCTATATGACACGCCAGTACACCGCCGACGAGGTATATACCGAGATCATGGAGGATATTGATGTGGCCACCACCGAGGGGTACCTCCCCATGAAAACAGATGGGAGCAACGCAGGTCGCATCAACCGGGCAGCCGCCCTGATGCTCAAAGCCCGTGTGGTGCTCTACCAGAAGGATTCAGGACGTTATGGTGAGGTGACAGCTGATATGGCGGAGATCATCGCCAGCGGCGACTACACTCTGATGCCTGACTTCGCAGGGATATGGGTCGATGCGGGTGAGTTCAACCAGGAATCGATCTTCGAAGCCAACCACCTGCCGGAAGGCAAGACCTGGGCCTCCGGATGGCAGGGCTACGGTACCAACCTCCCCGCTTTCATCTCTCCCAATGGTCTAAACACCGGCAACGAGACCGGCGACTTCAAGGGTGGTTGGGGCTTCGGTCCCGTACGTCAGTCCACATGGGATATCTACGAAGAGGGTGACAGCCGCCGGGAAGGCTCCATTAACAAGTGGGAGCAGGGTCAATATACGCCCCGTTTCCAGGATACCGGTCTCTTCATGGCCAAGTATGCCGCCCGCGTGGGATACAATCCGCAGGGGGATGTGGACCTCAATTACTGTAACAACCTGCGCATCTTCCGTTATGCAGAAGCATTGCTCACCTATGCCGAGATGATCGTTGTTCACGGTCAGTCGGAGGTGCAAGGGATCACTGCCCAGTCCGCCCTGGATCTGGTACGTCAACGTGCTTTCGGTGCGGCAAGCTCAATCCCTGTCACTGCGTCGAATGTGAAGATCGAACGGCGCCGTGAGTTTGTGGGCGAGGGCATCCGCTTCTGGGATATCGTCCGCTGGGGTGATACCTCGCTACTGACTGAGAACTTAACCGAGTTCAATAGCGTGCGCAGCTGGAACGACAACTGGAAGTACCTGCCCATCCCGCAATCGGAGATCGACAAGACCGCAGGAACCGAGTATGCGTTGCAACAGAATCCGGGATACAATTAGTTGAGTCGCTGGTTTTAGGATCGGACCAATTGGTTGAATCTCAAAAATATGATATAAATTTGAAACAATTATGAAGCACATGATAAAACAACTATACCGGATGCTGCTGTTGCTGCTGCTCATTACAGCTTGCAGCCCGCAGGAGATGAACGATTATGCCCTGGAGGGGATGAGTTCCATCACCAGTGAGCAAATATCGTTCACCCAGGCACCCTCTGCCACGAGTGACAACGTGATCACCTTTACAAATACCACCGCCTTGAACGGCCTTTACACCTTGGTGTGGGATCTTGGTAACGGCTCCTCCGGCAAGAACAATGCTGTTACCGCTGCCTATCCCTTCGCGGGTGATTACACCGTGACACTTACCATCTATACACCCGATGGCACTTCTGCATCGAAAAGCGTGGTGGTGAATGTAGCGGATGATGACTATAGTTTGGTGGATACCCCCGTCTACCGAAATCTGACCGGCGGTCCGGACGATGCCGATGGCAAGACCTGGGTGTTTGATCAATACAACAACTTCACGGAAGAAGTGAAAGCCGCTACCGGAAAGGATATCCGTGGACACCTTGGACTGAGTCCGCTCGGCAACTACTCTCAGGAGTGGTGGGGTGCAGGTGCCAACGAGAAGAGCGCCTGGAGCATGTATGCAATGAAGTTTACCTTTATCCAGAACGGTGTACAATTGCATATCGAGACCCAAGGAGAAGGTTACGGGCGTAAGGCGTCGGCAGCCAGTGTGGGTGGCTTCAATGTCACATCAGTGGAAGGAGATGATGCCACCTTCCCGTTTGACGGGGGTGCATACAACTTTTCTATCGACGAGGGAGGAGTGTTTCCTTCCATCACCTTGTCAGGTAATGCCTTTATGGGTTACTACTGCGGTAACCAGACCTATGAGATCTTCTATCAGACCGAAGAGGTGATGGCGCTCCGAGTGGCAAACACAGTTGAAAGTCAGGACTGGGTATTTATCTACTGTCTTGAGGAGCTGAACATCAGTGAACCTCCATTGGTGAAAGAACCCAAGGCGATCCCGCTGGCCGAGGATTTCGAAGGAGACTCCTTCCTCAACTTCGTACAGGAGGATATGGGAACTGTGAGTGGTGTGGTAGACAACCCGCTGCCGCTACCAATCAACACCTCAGACAAGGTCTACCGCTATTGGAAATCTGGTGGCTTCTACAGCAACCTCTCCTTTACTGCGGCCGACTACAAGTTTGACCTTACTGCCCAGAACAAGGTGCGTGTGAAGGTCTTTATCCCCTCGTTCAACGACTACACTACCGAGTATGCTGTTGCCGGCGACTGGATCACCAACAAGAAGCTGCTCCCTCAGCTGGCTGTAAAGTTGCAGAACAGTGATATGGGTGGTAACGCCTGGCAGACACAGACCGAGATTGTGAAGGCCAATCTGGAGATGAACAAGTGGCTGGAGCTGGAGTTTGACTTCAGTGGTGTGGCCGATCGTACCGACTACGACAAGATCGTGATCCAGTTCGGTGCTGAGGGACATGCCGGACCCGGCTTCTTCTTCTTCGACGACTTTGCATTTGCAGAATAATTAATCAAATGGATCAATAAAGGCTGCCATCACCCATGGCAGCCTTTTCAACTGAAATGATGAAAATGAATAGTTTGTTGTTTATGCTCCTGGCACTTCTCCTTGCCTGCTCTGGCCAGGATACTCCGGAACCCAATCCTCCCAAACCCGAGGTAGAGGTGAAATGGAGCTTTAATCCCGCATCACTGGAGCTCGCCGCTAAGGGTGAGACCAAGAGCGTGGTCGTAACGGCCAATGGCGATTGGACCGTTACCTCCGGGGAAAGCTGGTGCAGTACCGATCCAAAAACGGGACACAACGGCCAAACCAGTCTCAGGATCACAGCCACAGGCAATCCGCATCTTATTTCCCGTACGGCCGATCTCACATTCACTTCCGGCAAGCAGAGCCAGCGTTACACTGTAACACAAGCAGCCGGCACCATCGACAATTTTGTTCCCGATGGTTACGACCTGGTATGGCAGGAGGAGTTCAACGAGGAGCGCCTGAGCGGTGGCAAACCTGCCCTGCCCAACACCGGAAAATGGTGGTACGAGAACCTACCCAAGGGAGCAGTCAACAACGAGTTGCAGACCTACGTGGGCGGTTACCGTGGCAGCGACACGGTGGCTGCCATTCACGACGGTACCTTAAAGATCGTTGCAAAAAAAGTGGGCAATGAGATCCTCTCCGCGCGCATCAACAGCACCGAGAGCTGGACCTACGGTTACTTCGAAGCGCGATTGCGGGTGCCGGGGGGCAAGGGTACATGGCCTGCATTCTGGATGCTGCCGGAAAAGGAGAACCTCAACTGGCCGCTTGATGGTGAGATCGACATCATGGAGTATGTGGGCTACCAGCCAAACGTAGTACACTCCACAGTGCATACCGGTGCCTACAACCATATGATTGGAACCCAGAAAGGAGCACAGAAAACAATCACCGCTGCCGAGACGCAGTTCCACATCTATGCGGTGGAGTGGACCGCCGACTACATCAAGGGTTTCGTGGATGGGGCAGAGTATTTCCGGTTCAACAACGACGGTGCCGGCAACAAGGAGACCTGGCCCTTCAACGTGCCCTTCTACCTGAAGCTGAACCTGGCATGGGGCGGCGACTGGGGCGGTGCACAGGGTGTCGACGAGTCGAAGCTTCCCGCCACCTACGAGGTCGATTATGTGCGGGTATATCAAAAAAAGTAGTATCAACCATTCAAGTTTTGCATGGAGTCTTTGCTTTTGACAATCCAAAGCGAATTGAGTTGCAAGAATTGAAACAGGCAATACAAATGAATAAAAATCCAGTCTGACAGCTGATAGTTGACAGCGAAACAAACATCCTATGAAGATAAACAAATTGTACAATTTCCTTTTATTTATTCCACTGCTGGTAGCCTGTAACGGCAATTCCGGTAACAAGGGTGCACACCTCGATGCCGCCATGGAGCAGAAGATCGACAGCATCCTGGCACAGATGACCCTCGAAGAAAAGGTGGGACAAAT
>JAEWQF010000046.1 GCA_023399295.1 Bacteroidota bacterium | reverse complement strand
CATTCAGGTGGTTATAGCGTTGGGGTTCCACCTCTTCCCATTCCGAACAGAGAAGTTAAGCCCAATAGCGCCGATGGTACTGCACACAAGTGGGAGAGTAGGTAGCCGCCGTCCTTTACAGAAGCCCCCGGGAGTCATCCTGGGGGCTTTTTTTGTGTTTAATCGAATCCCTGTATAGGGGATCACTCCCGGGATGATCCAGGTTCCCATCGAACCGGATCAGATCATCTGCTGCGGGTATAACCAATAGGGGTTAAAGCACAATCATCTCCTCTTCGCAGAGGGTGATCAGCTCCAGTCCGTTCTCCTGTACAATGTAGCTGTTCTCAATGCCCACAGGTCCGATGCCGGGGAGCACAAACTTGGGTTCCACCGCGATTGCCATCCCTGTCACCAGTATTTCATTCGATCGGGGTGACAACACCGGGGGTTCGTTGATCTCGAGTCCCACGCCGTGACCGATAAACTTCGCCTGTTGTGAGGTGCCCATGAAATAGGATTGCATCCCACTTGCCGCGACCATTTTCTCTGCCAGGTGGTAGAGATCGGCACAGTGAGTGCCGGCTCTGCCATGCTGCTCAATTGCACGGATGATCTCAATGGAGAGCCGATGTGCCTCCCGGGCTATATCGGGTACCTCCTCAATCGCGAAGGTGCGGCTCATGTCGTCCATCCATGGGCGAAAATTTCCCGCCATATCCACCATCAGGGTCATCCCCGGCAGCAGTCTTGTGCCATTGGCTCCAAGTGGCAACAGCGGTGAGATACCTCCGCCACCCAGTGCATAGTCGAAGGGAGATGGGGTCTGGGCATTGTCACCTGCCAGCATGCTACCCATAAAGATATCCATGTGCTCGCCGAATGAGCGGAAGATACCCAGTGAGCCGTGAAGGCGCATCACCCGTTCGATCTCTATCTGCAGTTCCAGATCGGTCATCCCCTTACAGTAGAGTGATGGGATACGCTCGTACACCTGCTGATGCACCTGTGCACTTTCACGTACCTGGTTCAGTTCATAAGCTGATTTCACAGCGCGTAACCTGCGTAACTCGCCCGAGATGTTGACAAGTTCCGGACTTTCGATGGCTGTCTGCAGGCGGGTGGCACTGCTGAAGGTGAGCTGGTCAGCCTCCAGCAACAAGCGTCGGGGCAGTGGATGGCCGGTGCTTCGCAGCAGCGACGGGATCTGTTCCGGCTTGCGGATCTCAATCACCCGCTCGTCGGCGATGCCCAAGGGACGCTTTATGAAAAGAAGTGCCTCTCCTTCCGGATAGAGGAGCAGGTAACCGTCGAAAATAAATCCGCAAAGCCAGTACTGGTTGACCGGTGAGGTGATGATGCAGGCATCGGCCTGCATGGATGTAATGGCGTGTTGCACCCTTTTCTGTCTCAGGGAGTGTTCGTTCTTCTGGTCGTGCATCTGTTTCAATTTTGTGCCAAAGATACAATTTTCCGGTGAGGTTTGAAGTCTCACTCAGCCGGCTATCTGATCCTTTCATTCAACAGATCGAAGCATGGAGTGGATGAAAATGGAGCAGGTCAACATGCAGAGATCAGGAGAAATGCACTATCTTTACATCCTCTCATATAAAAGAAAAGGTGTGAACAGAAGCATACTGATAGTAGAAGATGACCGTTCCTTTGGAGCCATGCTGCACAAGTGGTTCGAACGCAATGGCTTCGGGGTGACGCTCGCTCCCGGTATGGCGGCCGCACAGGAGGAACTTTCGAAACAAACTTTTCAGGTGGTTCTGTCGGATCTGCGTCTTCCCGACGGCGACGGCATCATGCTCCTCTCCTGGCTCAACGAGAAAGAGAGGAAGGAACCGGTAATCATCATGACCGGTTATGGAGATGTGCAGACGGCCGTGTCAGCCATCAAACTGGGTGCGTTCGATTACCTGGAAAAGCCGGTCAACCCCTCCATTCTGTCACAGAAGATTGAAGCTGCATGTAACTCCTCCATTGAACAGCATGAACCCATAGAGAAACGACGCGCATCGAACGTGATGCACAGCGTGGAGCAGGAGGTGATCGTCATTGGTCGGTGTGCACCGGTGAAAGAGATGTACGACCATGTGGACCTGGTAGCGCCTACTCAGATGGCTGTGATGATCACCGGCGAGAGTGGTACCGGCAAGGAGCATGTGGCACGCATCATCCACCAGCGAAGCAGCCGTGCTGCGGGTCCCTTCGTGGCTGTCGATTGCGGGGGGCTTTCCACGGAGCTGGCCCCCAGTGAACTGTTCGGTCACAAGAAAGGTTCCTTCACCACCGCACTGGAGAACAAGACCGGATTCTTTGCTGAAGCCGATGGTGGAACCCTCTTCCTCGACGAAGTGGGGAACCTGCCCTACGGTGTTCAGATGCAACTGCTGCGTACCCTCCAGGAAAAGAAGATCCGGCCAGTGGGATCTGCTACAGACCAGGAGGTGGATGTGCGGATCGTGACAGCCACCAACGAAGATCTCTCAAAAGCGATCACCGAAGGGCGCTTTCGCGAGGATCTCTATCACCGCATCAATGAATTCACTATTGGAGTACCTGCATTGCGTGCACGGAGTGAAGACATCTCTCTCTATGCCGTTCATTTCATGAAGGAAGCCAATCTTGAACTGGATAAGAAAGCAACAACCATCACCCCGGAAGCATTGTCACTGCTCACACGCTACAGCTGGCCAGGCAATCTGAGAGAGCTGCGCAACGTGATCCGGCGGGCCGTGCTCTTTTGTCGCGATGGCGAGATCACCCCGGAAACGTTGCCATACCTGACCGAAACAAGGATGGAGTATAGCTCCATGGCGGAAGCATCACTGTCGAATCAGGCAATGTCGCTGGCTCGTGATCCCGAGAGTGAGAAAGAAAAGATTGTGCGTGCACTCGAGATGGTACATGGGAACAAGACCAAGGCAGCCCGACTGTTGAATGTGGACCGCAAGACACTCTACAACAAGATGCACCAGTATGGCATCGAGCTATAGGTGATCGCGCCGGATGGCAGCGGTAAACGATCTCACCTGCCTCACTGTCTCACGCATTGCCTCCTCCCATTCGGGCCAGACACCCGGCTCCTCCCCACGCAAATGGTCCATCCTCCGCATATGGGTTGTCAACTCCTCCGCCCCCAGCTGGCTGTAAAAGGGGTGGATGCGGTGACAGAGCTGCTGCGCCTCACGGAAGTGGTGCGCATTGGTCAGTGCCGTGAGCTCTTCCATTTCTTTGTCGGCCGATGCCACGAATTCTGAAAGTATCTCCCGGATCGCTTCCCGATCATTGCCGAAGAGAGTTCTCAGCCCGGAAATATGATCATCCGTCGTGCGCACCTCCCTCTCTTCATTGCTGCTGCCGGTGAGCAGGTGATGCAGTCTCTCCAGGCGGACAGGCTTCTCCAACAAGCCGGTGAAGCCCTCAGCAATGGCTTTCTCGGAGGTATACTCGTCGTGAGCGGTCATCAACCATACAGGTATGAGCGGATCCCTCTCCCTGATTGCCCGAAGTATGCCAATGCCGTCCACCTCTCTCATCTGCAGGTCTGTGATCACCAGGTCGAATGAGGAGACCACCCGCACAAATCCTTTCGCATCACGGGGGTCACTGCATTGCTTCACCTTGCACCCCTGCTGTGTGAGATACTTATTGAGCATGTTGCCCAGCGAGGTGTCATCCTCAAAAATAAGGATCTTTTCAAAAGCCTTTTTTTCGGATGAGGAGGAGAGCCTGATGTCAGATGCAGTGTTGTCATCGATGTGGGAGAGAGGAAGAGTGATCAACACATGGGTACCCTTCCCTTTTTCAGCGGTGAGCGTGATCTCACCTTTCAGCATTTTCACCAATCCCTGTGTGACATAGAGCCCAAAACCACTGCCCTCCGACTTGGAAGGATCTCCTACGCGGGAAAAGGGTCTGAAAATCTCTTTCATCTCTTCCTCACTCATCCCCACACCGGTGTCGCTGATGGTGATGAAAAGCTGCTCATCGTAGCGAAGATCGATGGTTACACGACCCATTTGGGTATACTTCACGCCGTTTGAGATCAGATTCACCATGATCTGCTTCAACAACGTCTGATCGCTCTCGGTGACAAAGGGATGAGGGAGATGGTTCTGATACTGGAGCTGCAGTTTTTTCTCCTCCGCGAGGGGGCGGAACATGCCAAGGATATCTTCCATCAGTGCATGCATCTCGAACCGGTTGATACGCAATACCCCTCTGTTGCGCTCCATACGGGAGTACTCCAACAGGTTGGAGAGCATGCTCAGGATATGCCGTGCAGTGCTCCTGACAGCACGTAGCTCCCGCTTTCTTTCTGCATGCATCTCGTCGCTCTCCCACATCTCCAGATAACCCATCATCGAGCTGAGGGGTGTCTTGATGTCGTGCGACACCGAGAGCAACAACTTGTGGCGACTTTCAATCAGCTGCTCGCTTCGCTGCTTCTCCCTTGCCAGATTGATTCTGGCTTTCTGACCCTTGTTCAGATCGTCCACGATCAGTAGTACAATGAACAGGATCAACAGGATTGAGACCATGCCCACCGTAAGTGCAAAGGTGAAGATGTGCTGCGTCAGTGCTTCGCTCTTATCGGCACTCTTTTTCGATTGATCCATCGCTTGATGGTAATATTGTGTGATCAGCTGGGATATGTGCAGCGAAATGGTCTGCTCGGCAAAGATCAACCCACGTACCTGATGTTCGATGCCGGCCATCCTGGAGGTGTAACTCTCCGATGCCTCCCGGGTGATCTGCTTCAAATCGCTGTAGATCACGGTGTCGAGAAGTGAGGCCGACCAGGCCTCTTGTTGTGTTTGCGTGATGGTGACCGTGGTGTCGGCATCCTGTTTTGGATCAATCAGGTTCTTCAATCTCCCCCAGAAGTTCTGTCTCCTCTTCTCCACTGTGCGTACCGTATCCATACTGGTGGTCACCACCACCGTATCCCGTACGATCTCATCGAAGGTCTCTATCTTGCTGTCGAGCGTGGTGATTGGATTTCGTGAACGAATCAGTAATGCCAGTCGCTCGCCGGTAAGCTGCTTCTCCTGTAGCAGTGAATCCATCCCATCCAGCAATCGCACACTCTCCGCATCCGAGGTACGTTGTTTTACAGCCATCATCTGTTGTTCGATCTCGGTTGTGAGCGAGTCATATTCCTGCTGCCATCTTCTGCGGGGGGAGAGCAGGTAGCTGTTCAGTAAATCCTGAGCCCGTTGTATCGACTGGATCAGTTGGTTGTTCAGAAAGACAAGCTCCCGCGCGTTTTCCATCTCCGCTGTCTGTTGACTGATCTCATTCCTTACTCGTCCGGAATAAACAAACAACCCGATAAAGTAGAGGATCACCACCAGCAGGATCATGCCTACTTTGATTCTGATGCGATTTTCCGGTGATCTGTCTGTTCCCATTCTCTTTCTTTTTAGTCGATCCACGCAATGACGCATCCAAATATACGGCATTTATTTCAGATTGAAACAGCCTTGTGCATGGGGAGTGCTGCGAACCGGTTGTGGAAATTCCACATTGCATTGTGGATCATTTCCATGTTTTCCACACTTTGTATCCTGATGAGTGGGTTGCTCCTCAACGGATGAATATTAATTAATCGATTGATAAACAGTTGGTAGGCCCATTTTTCGTGTGACGCACTGATTTTTTTGCACGAAGTTTGTGTATGAGCATGTAGAGATGGTTGGTCAATGTGCAAACCATCGAGAAAAAATCAATGTATCATTTAAATTGTTCGTTATGAAAAAAGTTATTCTATCGTTTGTACTGATCGCAGGGATGACCGCGATGACAAATATCCAGACAGTAGGTGCCGCCAACCAGATTCAAATGGAGGCTGTGAATCAGGATGACAATGGATTTTCAGAGGTGAAGCTGGAAGATCTGAACCCCGCTGTACAGGAAGCGGTGAAGGCGTTGCTCGCCGAATATGACCTGAAACTGTTGAAACACAATGCTGAGAAAGGAGTGACAAAGGTGATTCTTGTCAGCAAGCAGGATCAATTTGAGAAAAAGGTGTTGCTCGATGCGGAAGGTAAAGAGGTGATCAAAGATCCGGTTGTAAAGGAGGAGCCGCTGGAACTTGAAACAGAACAGCCGTAAGCTGCATCGACTGGCATGAAATGAGATACCCTGTTATCTGCAGAAACAGACTACACTATCGCACCACTATATATATTCTACGTTAAGACACTCTTCATGCGAAACAGGGATGAGCCGCCCTCTCAATGTGATATCTGAGAGGGCGGACATTTTTTTTATCTCCCCTGTTGCCAGATCTCCCAGGCAGCCAGCGCCTGCAGTTCCAACATCTTTTTCCCGTTTTGGGTAGTGGCTCCCGCCTCTTTACCCTTTTTCAGGAAGAGTGTCTCTTGGGGGTTGTACACCAGGTCGTAGAGCAGGTGGTCAGGAGTGAGCGCCCCGTAGGGTATTGTCGGGCAGCGGTCACTATCGGGGAAAGTACCCACCGGTGACGCGTTTACAATCAGCTTATGCTCCCTGACAATCTCTGGCGTCAGATCGCTGTATACGTATCTCCCCTCCGCGGGTGTGCGGGAGACTGTTTTCAAATCAATCTGCAGTTCCTTCAGTGCATGTGTTACCGCCTTCGATGCACCACCGGTGCCCAGTACAAGGGCTTTGGTATGGATTCCACCATGCAGCATCGGACGGAGTGACTCCCTGAAACCGATGACGTCGGTGTTGTAACCGGTTAGTTTGTAACTGTACATCTCTCCGGCCCTGCGTTCGATCCTGATCACGTTGACCGCTCCTATCTCTTCCGCTTCGGGGGAGAGCCTGTCGAGAAAGGGGATCACCTGCTCCTTGTAAGGGATGGTGACATTGAGTCCCCTGAGCGACGGATTGAACAGAATCACCCGCCGCAACTCGGTGATATCTGCTATCTCGTAGTTGAGGTACTCCGCGTCGATCCCCTCCCGCAGGAATTTTTCAGTGAAAAAACGGGATGAGAAAGAGTGTGTCAGTGGAAAACCAATCAATCCGAAACTGTCCATAGAGCCTATTTCTCAGCCATGTAAAGGGTGACAACTCCCAGAGTATAACGTCTCAGACGTATGTTGCGGAAGCCGTTCTTCTTCAGAATCAGCATCATCTCCCTCCCCTGCGGGAAGGCCGCAATCGACTCCGGCAGGTATTCATATGCCTTGCGTTCAGTATGAAACAGGTTCGACAGCAACGGCATCACATGCTTCGTGTAACTGTTGTACAACCCTTTCATCGGATTCTTTTCGGGTGTGGTGAGCTCCAGAAAGAGAAAGACCCCCCCTGGCCGGAGCACACGCCACACCTCCATGAAACTCCGGTCGATGTCTTCGAAGTTGCGCACCCCAAAAGAGATGGTGACTGCATCGAAGCTTTCGTCGGCAAAGGTGAGCGCCGCACAATCCTGATATTCAAATGTGATGACCTCCTCCAGACCTTTCGCAGCGATCTTCGCTCTGCCTATGGCCATCATCCCTTCCGAGATGTCGACAGCGGTGATCTTCTCGGGATGGATGATCTTATGTGCCAGCAGTGCAAAGTCGCCCGTGCCGGTGGCAATATCGAGGATCTGCTTGGGCCTGTAACGACGTAACTCGCGCATGGCATCGCTGCGCCAGTAGTCGTCGATACCCAGTGAGAGTGCGCCATTCAGCTTGTCATACTTTGGAGCAATCTCATTGAACATCTTTTTTACCTGTTCATTCTTGCGTTCCTCCCCATTGTAGGGATTCACATGCTCCACCTTGTAGCTCATAAATTCAAATATTCATTGATATTTTCCTCGATGCGTCTGGTCAGATCAGCGGCATCAGCCTTCACAAAATCCTCCCCCACAATTTTTTCATAGAGCTCGATGTAACGTTCCGACACGCTCTCGCAATAAGCATCCGTCATCGCAGGTACCTGTTGACCCTCCAAGCCCTGGAATCCATTTTCCATGAGCCACTTCCTTACGAACTCCTTTGAGAGCTGTCGCTGCTCCTCTCCTTTCTCAAAACGGGCTTCATAGCCGTCACTGTAGAAATAACGCGATGAATCGGGGGTGTGGATCTCGTCGATCAGATAGATCTGCCCATTCTTCTTGCCGAATTCATACTTGGTGTCCACCAAGATCAACCCCTTTGCGGCAGCCATCTCGGTGCCCCGTTTGAAGAGGGCATAGGTATACTGTTCCAGCTGCTCGTACTCCTCACGGCTTACCAGTCCCTGTGCGATGATCTCCTCCTTCGAGATGTTCTCGTCGTGACCTTCATCCGCCTTGGTGGTGGGGGTGATCAATGGTGTCTCGAACCGCTGGTTCTCACGCAATCCCTCAGGGAGCGCGATGCCACACAGTGTGCGGGCTCCCTTGCGGTATTCACGCCAGGCACTGCCTGTGATGTAGCCGCGGATCACCATCTCCACCTTGTAGGGCACGCAGCGCACGCCCACGGTCACCATCGGATCGGGTGAGGCCTGCTTCCAGTTGGGTACTATGTCGGCGGTGGCATCGAGGAATTTAGAGGCGATCTGGTTCAGTACCTGTCCCTTGTAGGGGATGCCTTTGGGGAGGACCACGTCGAATGCCGAGATCCGATCGGTGGCGATCATCACCAACATGTCCTCTCCGATGCTGTATACATCGCGCACTTTCCCATGGTAGACCCCTGTCTGTCCCGGAAATTGGTAATCTGTTTTAGTAAGTGAATCCATTGGATTGGTTTGTTTTGTTGATTAGCTGTTTGGCTGATTCGGTGATGTTTGTGATGCAAATCCAGACTTTAAATGATTTCATCCCTCATTTTGTTCACCCGGTCTCTCTTTTTGGGTTTCCCGCTCCTCTCCTTCATAAGCCTCTACAATCTGCTGTACCAGCCTGTGTCGTACTATGTCCTTCTTGTCGAACTCTACGGTGCCAATGCCCCTGATGCGCTTCAGAACCTTCATGGCATGAACCAGTCCCGACTGATGGGTGTGGGGCAGGTCGATCTGGGTGATGTCGCCGGTGATGATCATCTTGCCGTTGATACCCAGTCGCGTGAGGAACATCTTGATCTGTGGGCGGGTGGTGTTTTGTGCCTCATCGAGGATGATCACCGCATCGTTGAGTGTACGACCCCGCATGAAGGCGAGCGGCGCAATCTGGATCACCTTGGTTTCGAGGTATTCTTTTAGCTTCAGGGGAGGGATCATATCCTCCAGTGCATCGTAGAGCGGTTGCAGGTATGGGTCTATTTTCTCCTTCATGTCCCCCGGCAGGAAGCCCAGTTTCTCACCCGCCTCCACAGCAGGTCGGCTGAGGATGATCTTGCGTACCTGCTTGGTCTTCAGGGCCCGTACAGCCAGTGCAATCGCCGTGTAGGTCTTGCCGGAACCGGCAGGGCCGATGGCGAAGAGCATGTCGTTCTCCTGAAACGCATCCATCAGCTTCTTCTGGTTGGCGGTGCGTGCCACGATGGGCTTGCCATTCAGTCCATGGATGATCAGGTTGTCCGTGTTGACAATCACCGGAACCTTGCCCTTCACCATGTCCAGGATATCCTCCTCCCTAAGCAGGTTCATCTCGATGCTGAACTTCTCCAGCTCGTGGATCTTCTCCTCGAAAGCGGCCAGCTCTTCCTCCTCGCCGATCACCTTGATCACATTGCCTCGGGCTACGATCCTCAGTTTCGGAAAAAGCGTTTTCAACAATTGAATGTTGCTGTTGTTGATACCGAAAAAGACAACGGGATCCACACTCTCCAGGATAATGATGCGTTCAATCATGCAGTTCCTTTTTTAAAGTTGAAGGAGAGCTGCTGGGGACCATGTTCATCCCCTTCGATGTAGTTGATGAAGGCGTTGTTCACAAGCCTGTTGCCACCGGGAGTGGGGTAGTTGCCTGAGAAGTACCAGTCGCCGCTGTTGCCCTGACATGCTTTGTGCAGGTCCTCGATGCGCTGAAAGACAATCTTTACCTCCGCCTTGATGTCGGGAGTGGTGAGCATCTCGGCGATCTTGGCTGCGATCTCCTCATCGGTGAAGGGGGCGTAGATCTCCTTCACATGGTTGATGATTGCCTCCTTCGGTTTGTACTTCTGTGCCACCGATTTGTGGTAGACCTCGTCGATGAGCTGCTGCATGCCCCGTTCCTTGAGTAGTGCGATCGCTGCCTTGAAGGCGATAAATTCACTCATGCGCGACATGTCGATGCCATAGCAGTCGGGGTACCGTATCTGAGGAGAGGAGGAGACGATGATGATCTTCCTGGGGTCGAGCCGGTCGAGGATCTTGATGATGCTCTGTTTCAACGTGGTGCCCCGTACGATGCTGTCGTCGATGACCACCAGGTTGTCCTTGCCCCTGCGTAGCGATCCGTAGGTGACATCATAGACGTGTGCCGCCAGGTCGTTGCGCGTCTTCCCCTGTGCAATGAAGGTACGCAGCTTGATGTCCTTGATGGCAACCTTCTCAGCCCGTACCCGCTTTGAAAGGATGCTGTCGATCTCCTCCTTGCTCAGTGAGCTTCCCCGCTCTAGGATTGTCTGTGCCTTGCGGTGGTTGAAGTGATCCTCCAGTCCCTGTTGCATGCCGTAGTATGCCACTTCTGCCGTGTTGGGGATGAACGAGAAGACGGTGTTGTCGAAGTCATCATCGATCGCCTCGATGATCTTCGGAACCAATAGCTCACCCAGCTTCTTACGCTCCCGGTAGATGTCGTAGTCGGATCCGCGGGAGAAGTAGATTCGCTCAAACGAGCAGGGGGTGATTTTCGCTTTCGGCTCCTGGATCTGATGCAGGCTGATGCTGCCGTTGCGTTTCACCACCAAGGCTTCTCCCGGCTGCAGTTCATGCACCTGCTCCTTTCTCAGGTTGAAGGCGGTCTGGATCACCGGACGCTCGGAGGCTACCACCGCCACTTCGTCGTCGTGGTAGTAAAAAGCGGTGCGAATGCCCCAGGGGTCTCGCAATGTGAAGGCGTCGCCGCTGCCAATAAGCCCGCAGAGGGCGTAGCCGCCATCCCAGATACGGGAGGCACGCTTCAGCAGGAATGGGATGTCCAGCTTCTCTTCAATCTGACGGCTCACCTGATGCCCGTTCAGGCCGGAGCGTTGCAGGTGATCGTACTGGTATTGTACTTCCCTGTCGAGGTAATGTCCCAGCGACTCCAACATCACGAACGTGTCGGCATAGTCGCGCGGGTGTTGACCCTCCTCGATCAATTGCTGGAACATCTCATCCACATTGGTCATGTTGAAGTTGCCCGCCAGGGCGAGACTACGGGAGGCCCAGTTGTTGCGACGCAACAAGGGATGGACATAGGTCAGTCCGCTCTTGCCGGTGGTGCTGTAACGCAGGTGTCCAATGAAGAGCTCTGCTGCAAAGGGTACCGTCTGCTTTACAAATCTCATGTCGTCCAGCTGGGCCGGTGTGTACTGTTGGAATGCGTCGTGCACGCGGGTGAATATCTCGGAGATGGCACTCGAGCCGACGGCCCTCTCCCTGAAAATAAATTCGTTGCCGGGATGGGCTTCCAGCTTCACAGCTCCCAGTCCGGCACCTTCCTGGCCGCGGTTGTGTTGTTTCTCCATCAGCAGGTAGAGCTTGTCGAGCCCGTATTGCCAGCTTCCATATTTCTTGTAATAGTAGTCGAGGGGTTTGAGCAGGCGAATTACAGCAATTCCACACTCATGCTTGATGATGTCAGTCATTGATAAACCTTTCAGAAATTAAGTTACAAATTTACGTTTAATTGTGGATATTGCATCTGTTTTGAGGGGCAATCTTGTAAAAAAAGAGCAGGGTGTCATATTCTTTGGAACAACAGATAATTTGTCACCAAACATGTTTGGCAAGATTGTGTTATCTTTGTATACAATGAAACAGCGCAACATGAACTGGGAACAACTGTTATCTGCCAAGCGATTCGGAATGGAGCATTATGCGGATGCCCGTATCCATGAACGTACAGAGTATCAGCGTGATTATGATCGCCTGATCTTCTCTTCTCCCTTCCGTCGTCTTCAAAACAAGACACAGGTGTTCCCGCTACCGGGAAGTGTCTTTGTGCACAACCGGCTGACACATAGCCTTGAGGTGGCCAGCGTGGGTCGCTCACTGGGGGAGAGTGTCGCCCGTCAGTTGCGCAACCGTTATCCCACTTCGGGTGCCCATCTTGAGGAGATTGGAGCCATCGTCTCGGCGGCCTGTCTGGCGCACGACCTGGGCAATCCCCCCTTCGGACACTCGGGTGAAAAGGCCATCTCCACCTTCTTCTCCGAAGGCAAGGGTGCCTCCCTGCGCGAGGAGGTGGAAGCGGAGGGAGGTCGCTGGTCCGATTTCACCTCCTTCGAGGGGAATGCGAATGCCATCCGGCTGCTGATGCACCAGTTTCGTGGTCGCAGGCAGGGCGGCTTTGCCATGACCTATGCCACACTCGCATCCATCGTGAAGTATCCCTATTCGTCGGAGCTGAGTGGTGGAAAGAACAAGTTTGGTTTCTTTGCTTCCGAAGAGGCTGATTACCGCCGCATCGCCGACGAACTCGGCATCAAGCGGCACGGTGGTAGCTCGCTGCACTTTTCACGTTATCCGCTGGTCTATCTGGTGGAGGCTGCCGATGACATCTGTTACCAGGTTATGGATATCGAGGATGCCCACAAGTTGCACCTGATCCCCACCGAAAAGACGATGGAACTCTTCCTGGGCTTCTTTGAAGGTGAACGCAGGATACGCCGTGAAGAGACCCTCAAAATGGTCAGCGATGTGAACGAACAGATCGCATACCTGCGCACCTCGGTCATCGGACAGCTCATTGAGGAGTGCGCCTCGGTCTTCATGGCAAACGAGGAGATGATCCTTGCCGGCGATTTCAGCGGTTCACTGATCAGGCATCTCACACCGGTGGCCAAAGCTGCATACAATGCCTGTTCCGATTTTGCCGTACAACATATCTACCGGTCCAAGGATGTGCTTGACATTGAACTGGCCGGTTATCGGATTATCGGCTTCCTGTTGGAGGTTTTTACCGATGCTGTCCGTAAACCGGGGCACGCCTATTCCACGTTGTTGCTCAACAGAATACCCGAACAATATGAGATTGACGCCACCACCCTATACGGTAAACTACAGGCCTTGGTCGATTTCGTATCCGGGATGACCGATGTCTATGCACTCGATCTCTACCGTAAAATCACGGGTATGGGGCTTCCGGCCGTGTGATTTTGATCGGAGGGATATAGCTTACAATTTGATTGAAAAGAAATAATTTTAATTTTTTATTGAAATAGTTTGGCAGGTTTTGATTTCTTTTTTATATTTGCCCCGTGGTTTTTTCATAATAGTATTAGATTTAAGGTTAACATGATTGGCAGGATGTCGAGAGACATTCTGCCATGTTCGTTTCTGGCCTTTTGTTCGGGACTGGGAGGTAAGGCGGTTATTTGCCGCAACTGCATTTATTCAAGCGCTCTACACAGATGAAAATAAATCACTTCTTTGCAGTTCTTTTCAATAAAGTTTCTTTATTTTTGTAAAATAAAGCAATGGCGTATGCGAAAAATTTTTTTGTTATTCACCCTTCTTCTTATGGTTTTTCTCCTGGTACAGTGTGCCCCTCATTCTGAACGGCGCGTGCATGAGCGACTCTCACAAATGGCCGCTGAACTCAATGCATCTGCACCTGTGATGTTAGATGCCAATACCCGGTACGATGGGTCGAGTGTGACTGATGAAAACCATTTCCGCTACCATTACACCGTGCTCAATACCGATAACCCCGACTCCCTGCTTTCGGAGCGCCTGCAGACCCTCACCGACAATATTCGCACCATGTTCTCCACCAATGCCGAGTTGGCCATCTTCCGTGAGTACAGTGTGGTGTTGGAATATATCTACCTCAATGAGCAGCAACAACCACTCCGCATCATTACCCTCAATCCGGAAGATTACAAATAATAAATATCATCCCATGAACCGTTATTTTTACATCGACAACGAAGGGAAGCAGAAAGGTACTTTCTCACCCGAAGAACTCAGACAGGAACAGATCAAGAAGGAGTCACTGGTATGGACACAAGGCATGGAGCAATGGAGACGTGCCGTTGAGGTGGAAGAGCTGGCACTGCTTTTCACCGGTGATGCTCCTCAGGGTGCAGGGCTCCAGCCCCCATCCCCTTCCCAACAGGGCTATTCTACCTCAGCACACTCTCCTGCACCTGCTGCCCAGATGCCCAAGAGCTGGCTGGTAGAGTCGATCCTGGTAACCATCCTTCCTTTCCTGCTCTGCAGCAGCTTTCTGAGCCTGCTTGGCATCATAGCCATTGTCTATGCCGCACAGGTGGAATCATTCTTCAATCGGGGCGACTACGCCGCATCGGCTGAAGCATCGCGCTCGGCCGCCAAATGGACACGGATTGCCATGTGGATTGCAATCGGCTGGGTGCTGCTGATCGTCATCGCCATCATCCTGATGTTTGTTTTTGTAGGCTCTATGGCAGGACTGGGAGAGTTACTGAATACCTGACAATGAATTGAACAATAGTTATGGAAGATCAACACAACGAAACCGAACAGGGATATACTCCGATGCCGCCCCCCATTCCCGTAGCAGCAGCAAGAGAAGAAGAGATACCCCCTTTGAAACCGAACAGCTGGCTCTGGCAGTCTATCGTGGCCACCGTACTCTGCTGCCTGCCCTTCGGCATCGTGGGCATCGTCTACGCTGCGAAGGTGGATTCAAATTACTTCAATGGGAAGTACGATGCGGCTGCCCAGGCTGCACGGAATGCCAAGACATGGACCCTCGTCGCCATTGGTGCCGGACTGCTCTATCTGATCCTGTGGGCAATTCTGCTGGCTACCGGCCTGCTGCCCAATACCATGGAGCAGATCATCGA
This sequence comes from Bacteroidota bacterium, assembly GCA_023399295.1. Lineage (GTDB taxonomy): Bacteria > Bacteroidota > Bacteroidia > Bacteroidales > Dysgonomonadaceae > Proteiniphilum. The sequence goes on along the minus strand of JAEWQF010000046.1, from coordinate 9,310 downwards.
AAACAACGCCAGCGGATACAACTTCTGATCGTTGGTGAGAAGATAGATGGTGACAAAGGTAAAAAGAGGAATGATCATCCTCCTGCTGCTCTTGCTGCCGGGGGTGCTGTTCCTCTTTTATTCGTTCAATCCGGCCACTGATCCCTTTTTCCCACGCTGCCCCTTTCGGGCTGTTACCGGACTGGAGTGTCCCGGCTGCGGTTCACAACGGGCGATACACAGCCTGTTGCACCTGCATCTGGGGGATGCCCTGGTCTACAATGCACTGATGGTTGTCGCACTACCCTACATCCTGTTGGGGCTCTGGCTGGAGTGGCTGGGTGGTGGCAAACACTATCCAGGCCTGCAACGCTTTTTCTTCGGGCGGTGGTCGGCCATTGTCATGCTCCTTTTTGTCTTGATTTATTGGGTGATAAGAAATCTATGAGCAATCAATTCTTTCTGCGGAATTAAACTTAACAATCTTGACCCAATCAATTTCTCCATTTGGTTTACAAAATTCTATGATGAATTCTTTAATAAATATATTGATCTTTTGTGCATATGATTCCAAATAGATATTATTTTTCTCTTTAGATTTAAAGCCAAGAGGTTCAATCAATTCGGTGTATAAGCTATGGTTGTCAGAAATGAAATGCCAAAATTTTTGCCCACATAATTTTAGATAATCCCCTTTATCTGGATTATTATCGATTCCATAACAACATCCATTTACTGCGACTACATTTATTTGTGCGTTACTGGTCCGTAATGTTCTTTTAGCAGTCGAAAAATCGGAAATCATTTTCTTGATTTGAGAGTTATTACCCCAATTAGGGCCAGACTTAATATTAACAATAAATCTTTTATCCTCTTTCTCGAATTCCAAGTCAACACCTACAATTCCTGATTTTCGTCCATTATAGACCTTCTGATTAATAAAAATTGCTAAACCTTCTAACCAATCACCGAATATTCCTTCTTCACTCGATGAAATATGTGCATCGACAATTGTACGTACAATCTCATCTGCAGTTAAAATGTTCTTAGCTTTATAAAGATAAGGATTTTTCCTTTTTAGAATCTTTGATAATCTGAGAGTGTCTAGACTCTGAATCCGTTTTCTATGGAAAACTTCTATGTTTCTTTCAACATATTCGAATACTTCTGTAAGGTTCAATTCTTGCATATTCTTCCTTGTTTTCAAAGAGGTACATTTCTATGGGTTCCAATTGGTTTTTTACCATATTATAATATTCCGGAACAATTTCAATTCCGATAGAATTTCTTCTCATTCTATTTGCAACCTTAAGTGTGGTGCCAGATCCCATAAAAGGATCGAGTACAATATCTTCTTCTTTTGTGAAAAGTTTCATGAACCATTCAGGAAGTTCTTCTGGAAACGCAGCGCTATGGTTTTTATTATTACATTCAGTTGCTAGGTGCAAAACATTTGTAGGATATGCCATTTCCCGATCCAACCAATTTGATATATTTTTTCCGAATCCACTTCCAACTTTTGAGTTGTCTCTTCTCTTGTCAGTATCAGATAGGTTTTTTAATCTGCTTTTTGCCCATTCACCCATAGGTACCATTACAGACTCTTGGTACATATGAAATTTCTTATTTTTGTTGAATTGGAGTAATCTTTCCCAAGAATCTCGGAATCTGTTTGGCCATTTGCCAGGGTATGAATTCTTTTTATGCCAAATGAATTCTTCTGTCCACAACCATCCCTGTTTGCGCATTGCTAAAATGAGTTCCATTACATAAGTGCTTCGTTCTCCATTGATTACCTTCTCTTTGATATTAAGAATGAAAGTGCCTGAAGGTTTTAATACTCTTAATAATTGTGACGAGATAGGTAAAAACCAGTCAACATATTGATCAGGGTGAATACCTCCATAGGTGTTCTTCCGTTGATCAGCATAAGGGGGAGAAGTAACAATCAAGTCAACCGAATCGTCGTCTATTAAACTTAGTTTTTCTTTGCAGTCTCCAAGATATATGTCTGTAAAAATATTCATTAATACAAAATTAATAATTTTGAGTTTGTGATACTAATTTCTCCTTCAGAAAACGACCGGTGTGTGATGCGGTTGATGCCGCTACCTCCTCGGGCGTCCCCTCGCAAACCAGATACCCTCCCTCTTTACCCCCTTCGGGGCCGATGTCGATGAGGTGGTCGGCACACTTGATCACCTCCATGTTGTGCTCGATGACCAACACCGTATGACCTCTCTCCAGCAGCGCGTTGAATGCCTTGAGAAGCGTTTTGATGTCGTGAAAATGGAGTCCTGTGGTGGGTTCGTCGAAGATGAAAAGAGTGGGTTGCGACTTCTCCTCCCCCAGGTAGTAGGCCAGCTTCACCCGCTGGTTCTCCCCGCCGGAGAGGGTGGAGGAGGATTGTCCCAGCTTCAGGTAGCCGAGACCCACATCCTGCAACGGTTGCATCTTCTTCACAATTTTTTTCTCTGTAGTACCTTTCTGCTGACTGAAGAACTCGATGGCCTGGTTCACCGTCATCTCCAGCACATCGTAGATGCTCTTTTCCCGGTATTCGATCTCCAGCACCTCAAATGAGAATCGTTTGCCATGGCAGGATTCGCATTCCAACCGGATATCGGCCATGAACTGCATCTCCACGGTGATTGTCCCATCACCCTTGCATTCCTCACAGCGTCCTCCTTCCACGTTGAAGGAGAAGTAGGCGGGTGAGAAGTTGAGTTGTCTGGCCAGTGGCTGTGCTGCATAGAGCTTGCGGATCTCGTCGAACGCTTTGAGGTAGGTCACCGGGTTGGAGCGGGAGGACTTGCCGATGGGATTCTGATCCACATACTCCACCCCTTTCATCAGGTTGAGGTCACCGCCGATCCCGTTGAACTCGGCACGCTCAAGGACTGTACCCTTGTATTGGTGCTGCAGTGCGTTGAAGAGCACGTCGTTCACCAGCGACGACTTGCCGGAACCACTCACGCCGGTGACCACTGTCATCACATGGAGGGGGAACCTCACGTTGATGTTCTTCAGGTTGTTTTGCCGTGCTCCCTTCACCTCGATGTAATTGTTCCATTTCCGACGACTGACGGGTAGTTCGATCTGCTCCTCGCCGGTGAGGTATTTAACCGTGTAGCTGTCGCTTTTCTCCTTGAGCTCAGCCACCGCTCCCTGGTATACCACTTCGCCGCCCAGACGACCCGCCCTGGGGCCGATGTCGATGATATGGTCGGCAGCGCGGATGATCTCCTCGTCGTGTTCCACCACCACCACCGTGTTGCCCATCTGTTGCAGGTCGCGCAGCACCCCGATCAGCAAGCCAGTGTCACGGGAGTGAAGACCGATGCTCGGCTCGTCGAGGATGTAGAGCGATCCCACCAGGCTGCTGCCCAGTGAGGAGGCCAGGTTGATCCGCTGGCTCTCACCGCCTGAGAGGGTGTTGGAGAGACGGTTGAGGGTAAGGTAACCCAATCCCACATTGATCAGAAATTGCAAGCGGTTGTTGATTTCAGTCAGCAGCCGTTCAGCCACCGTGGCGTCGGTTTCGTTGAGACGGAGCATGCCGAAGAACTCCTTCAGCTCAGTCACCGGCATCAACACCAGTTCAGAGACCGACTTGCCACCAATTCTCACATGGAGTGCTTCCGGTTTCAGGCGTGATCCCTTGCAGAGAGGGCAATCGGTCTTGCCGCGGTAGCGTGCCAGCATCACCCTGTATTGTATCTTGTAGAGGTTCTTCTCCAGCATGCCGAAGAAATCGTGGATGCCGTAGATATCCTGCTCATGTCTGCCGTTCCAGAGGAGTTCCTTCTCCTCCATAGTCAGATCGTAGTAGGCACGATGAATCGGGAAGTCTACCTTGTAGGCATTCTGCACAAACTCCCGGCGCCACTCGCTCATCTTCTCTCCCCGCCAGCACTGCACGCACTCTTCCTGCAGCGAGAGACTCTTGTCGGGGATCACCAGGTTCTCATCGATGCCCATCACCTTGCCAAACCCCTCGCATTTGGGGCAGGCGCCTACGGGACTGTTGAAGTTGAACATCATCTCGGTTGGCTCTTCAAAGGTGATGCCATCTGCCTCAAAACGGTTTGAGAATGAGAAGCTTTCCATACCCTCCTCACCCCAAAAACGGACGATGCACTCACCATTCCCCTCCAGGAACGCGGTCTCTACCGAGTCTGAAAGACGGTTGATTGTCGTTTTGTCGGGAGAGCAGGAGAGGCGGTCAATCACCAGCAGCACCTCCTCCGCCGGGGGCAGCTGCTTTTGTTCCAGTAACTCATCGATGCGGTAGAACTGCTCTCCCACATCCACGCGGCTGAATCCCTCTTTCATCAGCATGTCGAGTTGTTCCCGCAGGTTGCGTCCATTGCGCAGCTGGATGAAGGAGAGTACCGCCATCCGTGTGCCGGGACGGTATTCCTTCATCTTCTCCACCACATCCTGCACGTAGTGGCGTTTCACCTCCTGCCCCGAAACGGGAGAGATGGTTCTGCCGATGCGTGCGAAGAGCAACCGCAGGTATTCGTAGATCTCGGTGGAGGTACCCACCGTGGAGCGGGGATTGCGGGAGGTGGTCTTCTGTTCAATGGCGATGGCAGGAGGGATCCCCCTGATCTGGTCACACTCCGGCTTGTTCATTCTTCCCAGGAATTGCCGGGCGTATGCCGAGAGGCTCTCCACATAGCGTCGTTGTCCCTCGGCATAGAGGGTGTCGAAGGCGAGGGATGACTTGCCGGAGCCAGAGAGGCCTGTGATCACGGTGAAACTGTTACGTGGGATGGATACATCGATGTTTTTAAGGTTGTTGACGCGTGCACCGATGATCTCAATATGTTTGGAATTGCTCATACCGCTATTTTATAACCTGCAAAGATAATCACTTTGCCTGCTTCAAAAAAGAAAGAATAGACCAAATAAATCAAATATTTTTCTTTATTTTTGTAGACGACCGGTGTGAAGTAAGTTTCACGCATCATGTACGAAAACCAATCAGTAACTCCAATGACAGATTTCCTCTCCCAATTGCAGCATGAATTTGCATTGCCGTTTACCAATCCGGTTCTCATCTTCGCCATTCTGTTGATGATTGTGCTGTTGGCTCCCATCCTGCTCAAACGGATCAACGTGCCCAGCATCATCGGTCTGATCATTGCCGGTGTGCTGATCGGTCCACACGGCCTCAACTGGATCGATAACAACCATGGCGGTGTGGAGATGTTCTCATCCATCGGCCTCCTCTACATCATGTTCATTGTGGGACTGGAACTGGATCTGGGTGAGTTCATCGAGAACAAGAACAAAAGCCTTCTTTTTGGCTTTTACACCTTTATCATTCCCATCCTGATAGGCTATCCGGTCTGTTATTACCTGTTGGATTACAACGCCAGCGCCAGCTTTCTTACCGCCAGCATGTTCGCCACACATACCCTGGTTGCTTATCCCATTGTCAGCCGACTGGGAATTGCACGCAACCGTGCTGTGGCTGTCACCGTGGGAGGTACCATTCTCACCGATACCGCCGTGTTGATCATTCTTGCGGTGGTGTTGTCGGGTAGCAACGGAGGCCTCGATTTCAGCTTCCTGCTCAAGCTGATACTCTCACTCTCCCTATTCTCAGCCATCATCTTTCTGGTGGTGCCCCGTATTGCACGCTGGTTCTTCCAGTATTCCGAGTCGGAAAAATATTCCAACTACATCTTCGTGATGCTGATCGTCTTCGCTTCCGGCTTCCTGGTAGAACTGGGTGGAATAGAGCCAATTATCGGTGCCTTTGCGGCAGGCCTTGCCTTGAACCGCCTGATACCCCACTCCTCGGCGCTGATGAATCGGATCGAGTTCTTCGGCAATGCCCTCTTTATCCCTGTCTTTCTCCTCTCCGTGGGGATGTTGGTAGATGTCTCTGTGGTATTCCAGGGACCCCGCACCATGATCGTGGCAGCAGCACTCACACTGGCTGCACTCGCCGGAAAGTGGCTGGCAGCATGGGCAACCCAGAAGAGCTTTCGCTTCTCGGTCACCGAACGGACATTGATTTACGGGCTCAGCAGCTCCCATGCAGCGGCCACACTGGCTGTCATCATTGTGGGTTACAGAGCCGGCATCATCGATGAGTACATCCTCAACGGCACCATCATCCTGATCCTGATCACCTGCATCGTCGCATCGATATACACGCAGCGATCGGCCAGGAAGATCGCACTCAGTGAGGAGAATGAACCGCTCACCCCCTCCTCCATGGGTGAGTTCGCGCAGGAAAAGATACTGGTGCCGATTGCCAATCCTTCTCATATTGGTCACCATGTGGAGTTGGCGTTGTTGCTGAAAGACAAGAAATCGGTCAACCCCATCTCATTGCTGGGAGTGGTACCCAACAACCGGGAGGCAGAGAAGAATATCGTTAGCTTCCGCAAGAAGCTGCAGGAGTTTGTCTCCTCGGCCAAGGCTGCCGAAGTGAATGTGGACATCATCACCACCATCGACCACAACCCTGCCGACGGCATCGTGCGTACCGCCCGTGAGTCGATGTCGGATGTGGTCATCATGGGATGGCCCGGCAAGGCCGGGTTGTGGGACAAGCTGCTGGGAGAGAAGGTGGATCTGGTGGTGAAGAACATGGATAAGAACCTGTTTATTTGTCACATCGAACAGAGTCTGATCACACACAAGCGTATCGTAGTGATCTCACCCCCCTCGGCCGAAAAGGAGGAGGGATTCAGTACATGGGTCGACAAGGTGGCCACACTCTCCTCCGAGCTCTCCATCCCGGTGCTGCACCTGGGTCACCCGGATACGCAACAGGTGATGTCCCGTTACAAGCGAGCCGCCAACTTCACCTTCCAACCCTTCACCGATTGGGACAACCCGCTCTCCTGCGGTGACCGGATTCGGAAGGATGACATGGTGATCCTCATCTCCGCACACGTGGGTTACATCTCTCATATCCCCATTATGGAAAGCCTTCCCACCCGTATGGAGAACCGTTTTCCCCATCACAGCCGCATTGTGGTTTACCCCAAGCAACAGATGGCCGACCAGCTGCTGGGCAGTGACGACTTTATTTTCATTCCCTGAACCAATTGTTTACACCAAGTGATGAGGAAATTATCCCTGCTGATTGCCACGCTGATCCTTTTGATCCTGTTCACCGCATGCGGTACCACGCGTAAGCTCCCCCCGGCTGCTTCCATTGATGCACCAAAAAGAGAGTTTCGCGGTGCCTGGGTACAGACTGTGGGACAGTCGCGTTACCGGCAGATGAACAGCGCTGCCATGAAGCACTACCTGAGCGAGATGGTGCGCAAGTTCGACGAGGCGGGTGTCAACGCCGTGATCTTCCAGATCCGACCCGAAGCCGATGCCTTCTATCGTTCCGAGCTGGAGCCATGGAGCCGTTTTCTTACGGGTGAACAAGGCAAGGCCCCCGATGACCCCACATTCGATCCGTTGGCGTTCCTCATCAACGCGTGTCATCAGCGAGGGATGGAGCTGCACGCATGGCTCAACCCTTACCGGGTGAAGAGCAACATAACCAATCAGCTGGCTCAGGGACATCTCTATCACCGCCATCCGGAGCGTTTCCTGCAGTACGGTAACCAGCTATTCTTTGATCCCGGACTTCCGGAGAACAGAGGTTTTATCTGCGAGGTGGTGCGCGATATCGTGACCCGTTACGAGCTGGATGCCATCCACATGGATGATTATTTTTATCCTTATCCCATTGCAGGCACTCCCTTTCCCGATGAGGTGAGTTTCAATACTTATGCCGCTTCACAGGGATTCAATGAATCACAGCGGGGCGACTGGCGACGCAACAACGTGAACCTGCTGATTCAGCAGATCAAATATACCATCGCGGGGGTCAAGCCATGGGTACGCTTCGGCATCAGTCCTTTTGGCATCTACCGCAACAAACGCAACGACCCGCAGGGCAGTGATACCAGCGGTTTGCAGAACTACGATGATCTCTATGCGGATATCCGTCTGTGGGTGGAGAAGGGGTGGATCGACTACAACCTGCCCCAGCTTTACTGGGAGAGAGGACATGCCGCAGCCGACTACACCACCCTGTTGCAGTGGTGGAACGACCACAACCAGCGACAGCACCTCTACATCGGACAGGATCTGAAACGCAGCCTCGACAGACAGGAACTGCAGACCAAGATCCGCATGACACGTGAGATGCCGCAGGTGCAGGGGAATAGCTACTGGTATGGTTACCAGATCCTGGAAAACGTTCAGGGAGTTGCCGACTCGCTCCGTCTGAAACTGCACCGCACCAAAGCGCTGGTGCCGGCTTACACGCATCTGCACGAGGGACGTCCCGAGAGGGTGAAGAAGCTCACCGAGCAGTTCACCGCAGATATGCACTTCCTCACCTGGGAGCACCTTCGGGCACCTCAACAGCCTGAAAAGGCACAGAAGTTCGCAGTTTACCGTTTTGGCAAGGGTGAGAAGATCGATGTAAACAGGGCGGAGCACCTCATCTCGGTCACACCCGATAACTTCTTCATCCTCCCCTATGAGGGAGGTGACAACCGCTATACATACGTGGTGACCGCTCTCGACGCCTTTGGCAACGAATCGAAAGAGAAGAAGATCAGGGTGAAGCTGTGAAGCATAAATTCGCTATCTTTGCAGCCGATTCATCCCAATTACAAGAATGATTGAAACCCAACAATATCCGCTCATTGCCAAGACCATGGCGGAACTGGAAGATGTGCTGGCCGAGGAGCTGATCGCGCTGGGCGCCGACAATGTGGAGATAGGCACCCGCATGGTCTCCTTCACCGGCGACAAGGCACTGATGTACAAAGCCAACATACACTGCCGCACGGCACTGCGTATCCTCAAGCCGATTTACAACTTCAAAGCTGAAACCGCCGATGAGGTATACGAAGCGCTGAAACAGGTGAACTGGGAGGATTACCTTGGTGGTCAGTGCGGACAAGACGGTCAACTCCTATCTGAACAGCCCCACAGGTGAAGGCTCCTCCATGGGTAAGGATGTGTTCTATCGCCTGAAGAACAGTCCCTTTATATGCTGGCGGATGCTTATGTGGCATCTTGTGCATCGTTTTCTGACGGTGACGTCCAATGATAGTGATGTAGATGATACCTCATCCCGTTACCTGATCTTCGATGACACCACCCTGTCTAAAACCGGGAAGCGTATAGAGAAGATCGGGAAGGTATGGGATCATGTAACCAACAGCTACGTGCTTGGATTCAAGCTGTTGGTGATGATGTACTGGGACGGTAAGTCCTCCATACCACTGGATTTCAGTCTTCACCGGGAGAAAGGAAAGAAGCAGGAACGCCCGTTTGGGAT
>JAEWQF010000030.1 GCA_023399295.1 Bacteroidota bacterium | reverse complement strand
CATATCGCACTATATTACGCCAGACAGCCTCTACCGTCGCCTGCCGGTCAACCGTGCAGCGTTCAGCGATCTGCTCCGCCATCCCTACCTCAACTATGAGCAGGTGAAAGCCATTGTGAACCTCCGTCGTAAGAAGGGTGACATCCAATCGATCCGTGAGTTGGCGATGCTGGATCAATTCACGGATGCAGATATCATCCGGCTGGAACCCTATCTGGAGTTTTAAAACTGCCCATTGACCCTGTTACCGTGAAGATGCACAATGGCAGATTCCTATTATTGGGGGGCATTGTGATAGACGGTTTCCAACGTGTAAGAGGTGTCGGTAGTAAAATAACCTCTTTTCATGACCTCCACAATATCTTTGCCATTGTTGACATAATTGCCAGTAGCATGATCGAAAAGACCCGAGCTTTCATGACCCGTACCGGTACTTCCGTTGTCCCAGTAAAATGCGGCCATGCCATAGGTGCGTGCGGCCTTGCACAAATACTCCAGGTAGTATTTCCGGAACGACTCGGAGCGACTGTCGCTACGGTGCACGCAGCCCATCTCTCCGATATAAACGGGTATACCCTTGTCGACATAGGTGTCTTTCAAATCAGCAAACACCCTCCTCAGGTGATCTTCGTCACCCCATTTCTCTTTCTTTCCTGTGGCACCGGTGTGTCCCCACTCACTAAACTTATCAGTCAGTGTGAATTCATGGGGGTCATAAAAGTGCACTGATACCAGCAGGCGATCTTTTGCAGGATCCTCGGGCAGCTTCAGGTGTTTCATCGTCAACTCGGGATTGGTGGTGTAACCGCTGATACCCAGGTAACGGGTGGCATTGTTGCCACCGACAGCACGCACGGCATCCACAAACGTCTGTTGCCACTCATTGAGGATGGCATACTGCTTCCCGCCGTCACTGGTATTGTCACCGTAACCCCATTTTCCGTCATGAATCTCGTTCACACCTTCGAAGATCAGGAACTCCCCTTTCTCTTTGAAGCGGTCGGCTATCTGTGTCCACATGGCATTTAGCTGTGCCTTGATGGCCTCGTTGGCGGCACTGCTTGTAGCAGCTTTCGTGATATCGAGCCAGTTTCCCGGTTCATTCTCACTTCGGTGACCATCATGGTGAATGTTGATGATCGCTTTCAATCCGGCTTGCTCGGCATAACCCACAACCTCTGCCACACGTTCCAGCCATTCGGAGTTGATCATATAATCAGGTGCCACACCCACTTTGCCTAACCAGGTGACGGGTATGCGCACCGATGTAAAACCAGCCTCCCTCACCTTGTGGAGCGTTTCTTGCGTGGCTTTGCCGTTCCCCCACACTGTTTCGCCTGCCACGTTGTTGGTGTGTGCATCGAGCTGATTGCCCAGATTCCATCCCAGGCCCAACTGGCGAGCCACTATTACTGCAGGCTGTGACTCGTCTGCAGGATCACTTTCGCTATTGTCACCTTTCTCCTGAACGACAATGAGGGTCTCCTGCTTGTCGCCGGCAGTCACAATGATGTTTGCCATGCGTGAGTCACCTTTATTTGCCTCTGCCGTGAACAGAAACGAAGTATGGTTCTCCTGTGGAGTGGATGATTTCAAAGACAACCACCCAGCATCGGACAGCGCAGTGGCCGCCGGACGCGAGCCTACACTGATAATCGTCTCACCACCGTCGGCAGGGAGGTTTTTGGATGAGATACTTTTTATGTCAAGGAAAGGATGTTCTACTGGCGAGTCATTCGAAGAGGAACATGAAAGAGTGACAACAAACAAAAGGATGGTTGCCACTAGTTGAAGAGCAGGAAATTGATGCTTCATGTTATTTTGGGATGAAGATGACGTCCATGTTTACTGCCCGGGTTGTTTCTCCAATGCGGCGATATTCTCTTTCAGTGATGCGATCTTACTTTCGGCATCTGCCATTTTCTTCCGCTCGATCTCCACAATCTCCGGCTTTGCATTCAGCACGAAACGTTCATTGGCCAGCTTTCTGCTTACCGACAGCAGGAAGCCTTCGGTGTATGCCAGTTCTGCTTTCAGCTTTAGCAGCTCTGCTTCCACATCCATCTTATCGGAAAGGGGAACCGAGTACTCGGTGGTCCCTACCATGAATCCTGCGGCTCCTGCCTCTTTTTCGGTAACAACCGTGAGTGAGGTGAGGTTGCACATCTTTGTAATCACGCTGTTGAACAGATCACAATGACCGCCAATCACCTGCAAATCCAGCACATCCTTGTTGGGGATGTTCTTTTCCAGGCGAATCGTACGCACACCGGCAATCACCTGTTTCACCTCTTCAAATTGTGACAGCAGTTCCCGGTTTCTGTTTGTTTCTTTCGGCTGCAATGCGGTCATGATGCTCTCGCCTGCCTTTCTCTGTTGCAATGACTGCCAGAGCTCTTCGGTGATAAAGGGCATAAAGGGGTGCAGCAGGCGGAGCAGCGCATCGAAATAGTCAAGCGTCACCCGGTAGGTCTCGCTGTCGATGGGTTGCTGGTAGGCAGGCTTGATCATCTCCAGGTACCAGGAGGAGAACTCATCCCAGAAGAGCTTGTAGAGGAGCATCAGTGCTTCCGAGAGTCGGTATTTGGAGAAGAGGTCGTCCATTTCCGCAATGGTCTCGGAGAGCTTGTTGCCGAACCATTTGATGGCGATCTGTGACGACTCCGGCTGGGCTTGGTTCTCATTGGTCTCCCAGCCCTTGATCAGTCGGAAGGCATTCCATATCTTGTTGTTGAAATTGCGACCCTGCTCGCAGAGGGTCTCGTCGAACAGCAGGTCGTTGCCGGCAGCAGAGGAGAGGAGCATCCCCATGCGGACGCCGTCGGCACCATATCTGTTCATCAGCTCGATGGGATCGGGTGAGTTACCCAGCTGCTTCGACATCTTCCTGCCCTGCTTGTCGCGTACGATACCGGTGAAGTAGACGTTCCTGAAGCAAAGATCCTGACGGTATTCATAACCCGACATGATCATGCGGGCCACCCAGAAGAAGATGATATCGGGTGCCGTTACCAGGTCGTTGGTAGGATAGTAGTAGTTGATCTCTTTGTTCTCCGGATGACGGATGCCATCGAAGACGGAGATGGGCCATAACCAGGAGGAGAACCAGGTGTCCAGCACATCCTCATCCTGTTTCAGCTCATCGATGGTGATCGGGTAGTCCACCTGTTTTTTAGCCTTCTCAAATGCCTCCTCACGGGTCAGTCCCACCACATAGCCCCCCTGTGGGAGGTAATAGGCCGGTATCTGGTGGCCCCACCAAAGCTGGCGACTGATGCACCAGTCCTTGATCTGCTCCATCCAGTGGCGGTAGCTGTTTTTGTATTTCTCCGGGAAGAAGCGGATGGTGTCGTTCTCCACCGCTTCGGCAGCCGGCTTTGCCAGCTCATCCATCTTCATGAACCATTGCATGGAGAGCTTTGGCTCAATTGCCTCGTCGGTGCGCTCTGAGAAGCCCACCTTGTTGGTGTAGGGTTCCATCTTCTCCATCAGTCCGGCAGCTTCCAGGTCCTTCTCGATCTGCTTGCGCACGGCAAAGCGTTCCATCCCGGCATACATCGCACCATGCTCGTTGAGCGTGCCATCGGGATTAAAAATATCGATTGCAGGGAGGTTGTACTTCTCTCCCAGCACATAGTCGTTCACGTCGTGTGCCGGGGTCACCTTCAGACAGCCGGTACCGAAATCGATGTCCACGTACGCATCCTCGATCACCGGGATCACGCGGTTCACCAGGGGTACAATCACCATCTTCCCCTTCAGGTGTGCATTCTTGGGGTCGTTCGGGTTGATGCACATGGCGGTATCACCCATGATGGTCTCGGGACGGGTGGTGGCCACCACGGCATAACCGCCGTCGGGATCTCCCTCAATCATGTACCGCAGGTAATAGAGTTTGCCGTTCACCTCCTTGTGGATCACCTCCTCGTCGGAGAGGGCGGTGAGCGCCTTCGGGTCCCAGTTGACCATGCGCACACCCCGGTAGATCAGTCCCTTTTCATAGAGATCGCAGAAGACACGCAGTACGCTCTCCGAGCGCGCCTCATCCATCGTGAAGGCGGTTCTTTGCCAGTCGCAGGAGGCACCCAGCTTCTTCAGCTGCTCCAGGATGATCCCGCCGTGTTCGCGGGTCCACTCCCAGGCATGATCGAGGAACTGTTCACGTGTGATGTCTCTCTTGCTGATGCCTTGTGTCGCGAGACGGTGCACCACTTTCGCCTCGGTGGCAATGGAGGCATGGTCGGTACCTGGCACCCAGCAGGCGTTCTTGCCCTGCATGCGAGCACGACGCACCAGTACATCCTGGATGGTGTTGTTGAGCATGTGTCCCATGTGCAGCACGCCGGTGACGTTGGGTGGCGGGATGACGATGGTATAGGGTTCCCGTTCATCCGGTTCGGAGTGAAACAGGTTGTGTTCCATCCAGTACTGGTACCACTTCTCTTCAACCTCGGTGGGGTTGTATTTGCTTGCAATCTCCATAATTGTGAATCAGTTCTTATGCATTGTGCGACACAAATTCATCAAACAGCTCTTTCTAGTTCTGTTTCATCTACATTGTGCAATTGAAGTGCAAAAATACAAAAACTATTTGGGAAGTAGGATATATGATTTCGGATTTGGGAGTGGGGAGCTCCATCTCTCGCTATTCCTCGTAGAGCAGGTAGGGCTTTCGTTGTTTTTTGAACAGTTCCACATCGCAATGCCACTGTTTTTTGATCTCAGTAGCCGATTTACCGTCCATGATATCCTGCCGGATGTAATCAACACCTACCAGTTTCTCGAAGAAGGAGGTGAAGAATTTGTCACCCATATCCAGGTTCCGGTAGGCGTCGATCAGGTAGGAAAGGTCGAATCCGTCGGCGATGATCTGTTCTTCAGGCAGCTCCCGCAGATCCACACCATAGCACTTTTTGTTGAGCAGTGGCGGGTTCTTGGCTCCAGGGAGACTTCGCGGTGTAAATGAAAACGCTGATCCTCTGTAATTGGGATGTCCGTACAGCTCAAAGGGGTAGGGGGTGCCTCTTCCCAGACTGACCACCGTCCCTTCGAAGAGACAGGTTGAGGGGTAGAGGTAGATGGCATGGTTGTTGGGCAGGTTGGGTGAGGGAGCGACGGGCAGCTCGTAACGGGTCTGGTGGGTGTAGTTCTCGCAGGCAATCACAGTGAGGTCGCAGACCCTCTTCTCCGGCAGCCATCCCTCGCCGTTGATCATCAGCGCCAGCTCGCCCAGTGTCATACCATGCACCACCGGGATGGGGAGCCAGCCCACACCCGACTTGTGTTTCATCTCCAGGATCGGACCATCCACATACATGCCGTTGGGATTGGGGCGGTCCAGTACGATCATCTGCTTGCCATGCGCAGCACAGGCATCCATCAACCGTGCCATGCTGGCGTAGTAGGTATAAAACCGGAGGCCCACATCCTGCAGGTCGAACAGCAGCACATCGAACGCTTTCATTTTATCGGCGGCAGGCTTACCGCTTCCGCTTCCGTAGAGTGACCAGATGGGGATACCGGTTCTCTGATCCACCGAACTGGATACATGCTCACCCGCGTCGGCGGTGCCCCGGAACCCATGTTCGGGTGAAAAGATCCCCACCAGTTGCTGGTGGTGCCTCAGCAGCAGATCCACCAGGTGTTCATCGCCTGCCATGCCTGTCTGGTTTGTCATCACCACCACGCGTTTACCCTCCAGCAGCGGGAGGTAACAGTCTGTCCGTTCTGCTCCCACCTTCACTTTCTCCTGCGCTTGTACTGAGAGGCATGCGACAAGGAGCAACATGAGAAAGAAGAGTTTGTTACCTGTCATTCCCCCGGAATTGATTTCTGATATTTCCGCTGTGCATGGAGCTGATCAAACTCCTCCTCGAGCAGCAGCAATTCCTTTTTGATCTCTGTCAACCGGGCGACCGTCTCCACCCGTTTGGTCTCCTCATCCTTTTTGCTGCGCAACGTTTGGCGGGCTCCCTCCAGGGTCATCCCTTTCTCTTTGACCAGGTGATAGACAATCTCCACCTGCTGAATGTCCTCTCGTCGATACTGGCGGGTACCTCCAGTCGTTTTTTTGGGACTGATGTTGTCGAACTCCTTCTCCCAGAAACGGAGCAGGGAGACATTGACTGCGAAGTGGTCTGCCACCTCCTGAATGGAGTAGTAGAGACGTTTCTCACTGAACTGAATCGGTTTCTTTCTTTTACCCATGGCGCTGGATGGTTATTGTTTGATGATGTAGATGATCGAACTGCTCTTCTTCAGGTCGAACAGCGAGAGCAAAAAGCCCACGATGCCTGTAAGGAATGCCTTTGGATATCTGATCAGGAGTGGCCGACCCTTATAGGATTCACTGATGAGGCTGATATAGAATGCATCCAACGGCATGCGGTACTTGCACACTACCTTCATGCCGTGCTTCTTCATCAGTTGTTCTACCGTGTGGGGCGTGAAGTGCCAGAGGTGGCGCGGCACATCATAAGCGGCCCACTGCTTGCCATACACCCCTGCATCGTAAGAGGAATGATTGGGCAAGGCGATGACAACTGTACCGTTGGGGGCCAGCATACCCTTTATTTTTTCAATGGTTTCATTCAATTTCTCCAGGTGCTCCAGTACATGCCAGAAGGTAATCACTTCAAACGATTGATCCGGGGTGAAACGGTTGAGATCATCCTGCAGGTTGAGACCGAACAAAGATGCCGCCTTCTCACGTGCCATGCTGTTCTTCTCGATGCCCGACACCCGGAATCCTGCCTCTCTTGCGGCATTGAGAAAGTAACCGGTACCGCACCCAATGTCCAGCAGACGGCTCTCAGTCTGTTGGGAGAATCGCTTCACAAGCCGCACTTTGCGCCGCAGCATCATGCTGCGGATGAGATGGTAGAGTTTGTTGGTGAACCCTTTATTGGAATCGGAGTGAGAGATGTAATCGGCAGCGTCGTAATAATCCCCGATGTGCTCTTCCGACGGAAAATGACTGGTGAAGCGGAAACGACATCGAAGACAGTCGCAGACCGGAAAAAGCTCCCTGCTGGAGAAGTGATCCTCACAGTCGAACATTTTTTCAAGCTCACTGCTACCGCAAATTGGGCAATGATTGATTTCTACTGATGGCATGCTGCTATAGCTGTGTGTGAAACGGCAGCAGATCCGGAGTCCCTGCCGGAGAGGAGCTCTTCACCCTCGTTCCATCTGCCTGCAACACAAAGATACAAAGAATTGTTCGGAAAGTGGAAAGCCAATAAGGGGATCTATCCATTTCTGTTCCGTAAAAGACAAGAAAATAGTATCTTTGCACATCGAAATTGAAAGGAACAACAACATCCTTGTATCCGGACGCCGATAGCACGACATCCGGATATAAAATGAACTATTGAAAACAGCAAACGAACAGAGAGATATGATCACGTCGAAAGAAATCCGCCAGTCGTTCAAAGATTTTTTCCAGTCGAAACAGCATCAGATCGTGCCCTCCGCACCCATGGTCATCAAGGATGACCCCACCCTGATGTTCACAAATGCCGGTATGAACCAGTTCAAGGACATCATCCTGGGCAATGCCCCTTTGAAGTACCCGCGGGTAGCCGACTCGCAGAAGTGCCTGCGCGTGAGCGGCAAGCACAACGACCTGGAAGAGGTGGGACACGACACCTACCACCACACCATGTTCGAGATGTTGGGCAACTGGTCTTTTGGCGACTATTTTAAACGGGAGGCGATTGCCTGGGCCTGGGAATACCTCACCGAAGTGTTGAAGCTCGACAAAGAACGGCTCTATGTAACCGTCTTTGAGGGATCAAAAGAAGAGGGTCTGGGGCGCGACGACGAGGCGGCCTCCTATTGGGAGGCTTTTCTGCCGAAGGAGCGGATCATCAATGGCAACAAGAAAGACAATTTCTGGGAGATGGGAGATACCGGTCCCTGCGGTCCCTGTTCCGAGATTCACATTGATATCCGCCCTGACAGCGAACGGAATAAGGTCAGTGGACTGGCGCTGGTGAACCAGAGTCATCCCCACGTCATCGAGATATGGAACCTGGTCTTCATGCAGTACAACCGCAAGGCCGACGGCTCACTGGAGTCATTGCCTGCGAAGGTGATTGACACCGGCATGGGATTCGAGCGTCTTTGCATGGCCGTACAGGGCAAGCTCTCCAATTACGACACCGACCTGTTCCAGCCAATCCTCGGTAAGATTTCCGAGATTACCGCCCATCCCTATGGTGAGGATGCGAAAAGGGATATCGCCATGAGGGTCATCGCCGACCACCTGCGTACCATCGCTTTCTCGGTCACCGACGGACAACTACCCTCCAACGCCAGGGCGGGATATGTGATCCGCCGTATCCTGCGCCGAGCCGTACGTTACGGCTACACCTTCCTGGGGATGCACGAGTCGTTCATCTATCGCCTGCTGCCCACCCTGATCGGGGTGATGGGGGAGGCTTATCCCGAGTTACAAGCACAGCAGACACTCATTGAGAAGGTGATCAAAGAGGAGGAGGAGTCGTTCCTCCGTACCCTTGAGACCGGTATCAAGATGCTGGAAAAGAGCATCCCCGCAAGCAAGGGTGAGTACCTTAGTGGTGAGGTGGCTTTCCAGCTCTACGACACCTTCGGCTTTCCGATCGACCTGACAGAGCTGATCCTGCGCGAACATGAGATGCGTGTCGATCTGGCCGGCTTCGATGCAGAGATGCAGAAACAGAAACAGCGGGCACGCAATGCCGCCGCGACTGAGACGGGCGACTGGACCAGGCTGCACGAGGGTGAACCGCTGTTTGTGGGTTACGACAACAGCGAAAGCAACACACGCATCCTACGCTATCGTGAAGTGAAGCAGAAGAACAAGCGTTACTACCAGCTGGTGCTCTCCCGTTCACCCTTCTATGCCGAGATGGGGGGACAGGTGGGCGACAGTGGTTGGCTTGCGATGGTCGACGGCAGCGAGCGTCTGGTAATCTTCGACACCAAGCGGGAGAACAACCTGGCGGTGCATCTCACCGACAAGCTGCCCGCGAATCCGGAAGCGGAGTTCGTTGCATCCATCGACAAGGAGAAACGCACCGCAACCGAATGCAACCATACCGCCACCCACCTGATGCATGCGGCATTGCGGGAGGTGCTGGGGAACCATGTGGAACAGAAGGGATCCTATGTCTCTCCCGATCTGCTGCGGTTCGATTTCTCCCACTTCCAGAAGATGACACCGGATGAGATCCGTGCCGTGGAGAGAAAGGTGACTACAGCCATCAGGGGCGACTACCCAATAGAGGAGCATCGCCATGTTCCTATCGAGGAGGCAAAGGCGCAGGGTGCGATGGCGCTCTTCGGTGAGAAATATGGCGAGGAGGTGCGTACCGTTCGCTTTGGTTCTTCTATTGAGCTGTGCGGTGGAACACACATCGCTACAACCGGCCGCATCGGTACCTTCCGCATTGTGAGTGAAGGTGCCATCGCCGCAGGTGTGCGTCGCATCGAAGCGGTCACTGCCAAGGTGTGTGAGGAATATCTCTACGCCAAGGAGGATGCCATCCTGGAGATCAGGAACATGCTCAACAACGTGCCCGACATCATGCAGGGGGTGCAACGCCTGCTGTTGGAGAACGATGAGATGAAAAAACAGGTGCATGAGTTCATGAAAGAGAAGAGTGAGCAGCTACGGCAACGAATCATCGACAAGAGGGTGGAGCTGAACGGCATCACCCTGTTCCGCGTGGAACTTCCGGTGGGTCTGCCAGAGGTAATCAAGGACATCGCTTTCCAGCTGAAGAACCAGTTTCAGGAGAGGATGCTCTTCGTGGCCGGCACTACCACATCGGGCAAACCCTCAATCACCGTGATGCTGAGTGACGACCTGGTAGCGGAAGGATTGCATGCCGGCAACCTTGTGCGTGACGCTGCGAAGCTGATACAGGGCGGCGGCGGGGGGCAACCCCATTTCGCTACTGCCGGCGGGAAGAACGCCGATGGTTTGCATGCCGCCGTGGAGGCAATCATACAGACAGTGGCGAAGCAATAGCGTTGCTATTACTCCGATGGCGTAAATAACACAATGCCTGTTACAGCCTGATCAGTGCCAGCAGCCGCTTCCACTGTTCAGGCTTTTCTTTTGCAAAATGATGCACCTTGCGGTCGCGCAGCAGCTCTCTCCACCATTTGCGCCAGTAGAGGGCAAAGTAGAAGGTTGTCGGCATCAACAGGAAGTAGGCAAGTGCCGGCAGCCATTCGCCGGTGATAAGTCTTACTGCGAGCGATTGCAACAGGTTGAACAGTGGCACAAAGATCAGGCCCGCGGCATAACGTGCCGATGCCACGAACTGCTTGTCCTTAAAGAGGCTTTGCACCTTTTTCTGTAAAAGGATGGGAAAGATGCCGTTGAGAAAGCCGAAGAGTGCTATCGGTGCGGTGATGAGTAATCCAACCAGACGGGCTGTCAAAGAGCCCGATGACAAATGATTGAACAGTCTGTCTGTGGATCGCACTCCCTCCTCATTCATGAAGGCAACCGCTTCTCGGAAATGGGTCATCTTCCTTTCAAAAGCGACCGGATCCACTTCCTGGAGCCTGTCCAGCTCCCGCACTACATGGAGCGACGCCTGCAGATAGCCATCCTTTCGTTCCGGGAAGAGCTCTCCGGCCAGCCGGTCGCCGTTCCAGGCGATCGCATGACGGTATTCTTCGTAATACTCTTCACACTGTATGTTCACCACCAACTTTTTAAGGCGCTCCTCCAGCTCCTGGCGCAGTGCATTCACCGCCAGTACGGGATTCTCAATGTAACGCTCCTTGTAGTCGGAGACCTCTATCGGGGTGCCGAAGGTGACAAACACATCCGAAAGAAAACCGAAGATGTCGCGGTAGTAGATGGAGACCGGTACAATCTGGCTGTTGAGGGTGAACCCTGTTGAGGCTTCTGTAGGCAGCACGATGCGCGGTACCGCTTTGCGGATGGGCAACAGCGATTGCTTCGGGTTGTGCACCCCTTCGGGGAAGAGAGCCAGGGTGTTGTTCCCCTTCAGGATCCGGGCTGCATTGTGGAAGATCTCGTTGTTCTTGTCGAGGTTGTCTTTCCCGTCGCGGATGCGGAACACCGGCATGATGCGCATGCCTCTCAGCACCCAAGCGATCAGCTTCTGCCTGAAGATGTCGGCACGGGCCAGGAAGACCACCTGTTTGAGGTGATAGCCGGAATATACCACCAGCAGTGCATCGATCAATGCATTTCGGTGGTTGGGAGCGAAGATCACCGGTCGCTCTTTCGACACATGCTCATTCCTTCCCGTGAAGACCATCTTACGGAAATAGAGCCGGAGGGCCGTGTCGAAATGAAGCCGGGCAATGGTATAACGGAAGTCGTAACGGTATAACATGGCAGTGAGTTATTGGTTGATTGCCGTTCTTGCGGGACGTCGGCGCCAGTAGAAAGCCAGGAGCAGTCCGGCCACGATGTGCCAGATACCCCACCAGGCGGCAATAAAGGCCATGCCACCCAGACTCAGTTCGGGTGGGAAGATACGGGGGTTGAAGATCAGCGCCAGCCCCAGACCCGAGTTTTGGATCCCGGTCTCGATGGAGATGGTCCTGCTGTTCAGCTCATTCACCCGGAAGAGACGTGGCAGTGAATAACCGGTGAGGAAAGCCAACCCGTTGTGCATCAGCACCAGCAGGAAGGTGAGGTGGATGTAACGCAGGAAGATGCTGAAGTTGCCTGCCAGTGCGGCGGCGATGAATCCGACAAAGAAGATGATGGAGGCAGCCTGCACGCTTTTTTCCACCTTTCTTACAAACGTCGGAAACTTTATTCCCACGGTCATGCCCAGGATCACGGGGATGCCCAGGATCAGGAAGACCGTGCGGAACATTTCAGCCGGTTCGATGGTGATGGGTACCAGCAGTGGAGAGTGCTTTGCATAGAGGCTGCCCCAGAAAGTGAAATTGAGCGGTGTCATGACAAGGCTCAGGATGGTGGTGATGCCGGTGAGACTCACTGAGAGGGTGATGTTCGATTTTGAGATGGCGGAGATCAGGTTGGAGACATTCCCGCCTGGGCAGGCAGCCACCAGGATCATCCCCAGCGCCACCGAATTGCTGGGACGCACCACCAGTACCAACAGAAAGGTGACAGCAGGCAACAGGATGTATTGTGCAATCACACCCAGCAAGACTGCTTTGGGGCGCATGATGACCACCTTGAAATGTGCTGGTTTGATGCCGAGTGCCACACCAAACATAATGAAAGCGATGGCGATGTTCATCAGGTCGACGCTCTCCTGGTTAAAGTTCAGCTGTACATGGTCCAGGGGTTCCATGTTGCCGAAGAGAGACAGGATCGGGGCAATTTGCATACGCTACTTTTTGATTTAATGGCAACAAAGATACAATTTTATTGTCTATTTAATTTCCATATCTTTGTGTAACGGGACAACAAAAAAGATGTGAGTATGAGCGCACCACTTGCCGAGCGGCTCCGGCCGCAGAATCTAGATCAGTTTATCGGCCAGGAGCATCTGGTAGGTAAGGGAGCGGTGTTGCGCCGCATGATCGACTCGGGCAGGATCCCCTCCATCATCTTCTGGGGACCTCCCGGGGTGGGGAAGACCACCCTGGCCAACATCATCTCCAACACACTGAAAGCCCCTTTCTACAAGCTGAGTGCCATCAACTCGGGGGTGAAGGATGTACGGGAGGTGATCGACAAGGCGAAGCATACCCGTTTCTTCGACAACGCCGCCCCAATCCTGTTCATCGATGAGATACACCGTTTTAGCAAGTCGCAGCAGGACTCGTTGCTGCATGCGGTGGAGACCGGCACGGTGACGCTGATTGGTGCCACCACCGAGAACCCCTCGTTTGAGGTGATCCGTCCCCTGCTCTCCCGTTGCCAGGTCTATGTGCTTAAGTCGCTCGAAAGGAAGGATCTGGAGGTGTTGTTGCAACGGGCTCTCAGCGAGGACCAGCTCCTGAAGGATCGTAAGATCATCGTGCAGGAGAGCGATGCGCTGTTTCGCTTCTCCGGGGGGGATGCCCGCAAACTGCTCAATATCCTGGATCTGACGGTCTCATCCGATGATGCATCCACTCAGCAGGATGAGGAGCTTGTAATCACCGACAAGCTGGTGACCGAGCGGCTGCAGGAGAACCCCGCGGCCTATGACAAAGGGGGGGAGATGCACTACGACATCATTTCGGCCTTCATCAAGTCGATCCGTGGCAGTGACCCCGATGCGGCGATCTACTGGCTGGCACGGATGGTGGCGGGAGGTGAGGATCCCAAGTTCATTGCGCGCCGTCTGGTGATCTCAGCTGCCGAGGACATCGGACTGGCCAACCCCAACGCCTTGTTATTGGCCAATGCCTGTTTTGAGACACTGCAGAAGATCGGCTGGCCCGAAGGACGCATCGTGTTGGCGGAGGCCACCCTCTACCTGGCCACCTCACCCAAGAGCAACTCAGCCTACCTGGCCATCGACAAGGCGCTGGCGACGGTGGAGCAGACGGGTAACCTGCCGGTTCCATTGCACCTGCGCAATGCACCCACCTCGTTGATGAAAGAGCTGGACTACGGGAAGGAGTATAAGTATGCGCACGACTACAAGCACAATTTCGTGCAGCAGGAGTATCTTCCCAAAGAGCTAAAAAAGAGTCGCTTTTGGAATGCGCAGTCCAACCTCTCCGAGGCGAAGATGCAGGAGTGGATGAAGAAACTCTGGGGGGATCAGCAATGATCAATACCAATCGGCACCACGGTCGTAGGGAGAGCTTCGCTGATCGTATTTCAAATCCTGCAACAGCGTTGAGTTGGCACTGATGGAGAAGTTATAGGACTTGTAGGGTCCTATGGGGATGAAACTTGCCGACATTTTCCAGCAATGAAGGTTCCGGGTAAGGGTACAGTTGATGCTGGTGAATTTTTTGACCTCGAAGTTGTAGTCGGTGTTAAAGGTGAAGTTCCAGTTCTTCGTCGGCTGCAACGAACCACTCAACCCGAAGTTATGGGTGAGTCGTCCCTTGTACTCCATCTTCTCCTTATCGAACTCACCATAGCCGTAACGCAGTGAGTAGTTCATTGAGATGTTCCAGTTGACCGCATTTTTCAGATAACCGTCCATGTCAAATTCACCCATTGAGTTGTCGTTCTCGTTCATCGAGTCGTTTCTGCCGGCTGTCTCGTAGGGATTTGATCCCATGGTGCCATCGTCGGGTAACCCTTCATCGGGATTGTCATCCTCTTCGCCATCCCCCTCATCCTCATCCTCATTGTCCTTATTCCGGCTGAACAGCTTCTTGAAGGTATCCTGGTTGAGTGAGTAGGAGAAGCTGGTGCCGGTATTCATCAGCTTGCCGATACCCCTTCCATTGAGTACCCGCAGCTT
>JAEWQF010000074.1 GCA_023399295.1 Bacteroidota bacterium | reverse complement strand
CCACCGGGAAATCGAAACAATCCGGGGTTCAGCTCGTCGAGTGCCTCCACCAGATCACGTCGCAAACCGTTTTCCCTGCCCATCCATGTGTCGGTGGGGAAGAGAGAGAGATGTTCCAGGTCGAGTGGTCCCTCGGCGGTGAGGAAGATTCGCAACATCGCTTTGGATTCCTCTTTGGGGGAGGTAAGGATCACCTCATGTTTTTCCCACTCCCTGGAGCTGATCACCAGCTCCTTGCTTTCGAATGCCTCGTTGTCACTGCCCACCAGCTCGATGCGTATCTTTTGTTCCGGCTGGTTGCCACTGTTTCTGGCCCATACCGAGAAGCGGTAGCTTCCCCCTTTCTTGATGCCGATGCCACGGAAACCCTCGTTCTCCAGTCCGGTATGCTTATGCGCATGACCCGAGTAGTTGAGCCGTACATAGTGTGGGTTTCTTTCAAATGGGCCACCCTCGTTGCGAACCTCCACGTTCCCAAATATTTGCCATCCCATCAGTTTTTGTGGAAATTCAAAAGAGCGGTTTTTCACCAGTTCTGCATACAAACCACCATCTGCTCCGAAGTTGATGTCTTCGAAAAAGAGTCCATACATGGTGGACTGAATCTCGGCGCCTGTTTTTTTTGCGTCTACAACCAGCTCGTACTGATTTGGTTGTGCGAATATGCCTCCGGAGAAACATATCATCGTTAAGAATAAAAAGATTTTCTTCATTGCTGTTCGTTGGGTTTATTGGGTGATAGATTTCAATTCGGATTCACTGTGAATGGTTCACTCAGTAGGCGAACCTCTGTAATTTTCCCGGTGTTGCTTTCTGCCAGGGCCGAGAATTTCACGGTGAGCAGTTTCTCAGTGATCAGATCCTCCGGTAGTGTGATTAACAGTTCCTGTTGCTCCGATCCATGCATGCCGTTGAGAGAGAGCGACTCCAGTTGTTGGTCGTTGACCAGTATGTCGAAGTTGCGTGAGCGGTCATTGTCGAAGTAGCTGATGTAGAGATAACGAGCATCTTGTTTGTCGTTCTTCATCTGATAGCTGAACCACCCCCTTGCTTCACGCCAGTGAACATCTTCGTTCGCACCGGTACGTGATCGATCGGTTGCAATGAAGTGATCCGACTCAGGTTGCTGTTCACCGCAAACCACCCTGTCGACTGTTTTGCCGTTCAACTCATTTTCTCGCGCCTCCTCCTGCTCGATTGCACGGTGCATGGCTGCAGCCTCCTCCCTGGTGGCTTGTGGCCAGTAGATGATATAACGTGATTCATGCAGGCTGAAGAAGGGGATCAGCTCCATGCCTCCGGCATATGCCTCCGGGTAGAGGCTGGTGAGACGGAACGTGAGCGGTTTCCCTGCTACCGGCTGCACAAGTGAAGCCAGTTCATCGGGTTCACCCACCACCAGTGGCATCTGTTTCATCGGGATCTGTGGACCGTGTGCGATGTGTCCGCCCCGGCTGTCGTCGGCAAATAGTCCGGTCTGATGCTCATCAGACGTTTTGGCGGCTAGTATGATGGGGCCATAAGCGTAGGAGAAGTAGTTCGAGTGATCAGGGAGCTGTTCTATTCTTACGCTCATCGGCATCTCCATCACCACCTGGTCTCCTTTGCGCCAGCGCCTGTTGATGGCCAGATAACCTTCTTTCTCTGTTGCGTTGTATTTTTTTCCATTGACCTTGATCTGTATTCCTTCATTCTCTGCCCACTGGGGAGAACGTAACATCAGTGTGAAGCGCTTTCTGCCACGCGGATTGAGGGTGATCACCGTGCGGTCGTCATAGGGGAAGCTGTTCTCTTGAATAATTTCGGTCTGCTGCTCCTTCCACTGCACGCTGGAGGGGATGAAGAGGTTGACATAGAGCGCATCACGGGTGTGGGCATAGATCATCTCACCATACTTGGAGTGGTTCTCGATGCCCGAGCCCACGCAGCACCACATGCTGGTGTGTGGCTGTGAGTAGACACGGTAGTGACCGGGACGCATCTGGGTGAAGTAGACCAAACCACCCGTGTGGGGGTTCTGTGAAGAGAGGATGTGGTTGTAGAGCGCACGTTCGTAGTAATCGATGTAGTTGGAACGCGGATCGGTGCGGTAGAGCATCCCGGTGAGCCGCAGCATGTTGTGTGTGTTGCAGGTCTCGGGTCCTTCGATGGAACTGATCATTCGTGAGAAATCATCCACGTGGTTGAAGTGTTCCGACACACTGTTGCCACCGATGGAAACCGAGCGATTGGT
Source organism: Bacteroidota bacterium (assembly GCA_023399295.1). Lineage (GTDB taxonomy): Bacteria > Bacteroidota > Bacteroidia > Bacteroidales > Dysgonomonadaceae > Proteiniphilum. The sequence goes on along the minus strand of JAEWQF010000074.1, from coordinate 62,816 downwards.
AACCACCCTCTCCCAGAAGAAACGGGCTGCCTTGTTCCAGGATTCATTTCCCTCCAGATCGGCAATCCGCTTGAATCCGATCACCTTGGGTATTTGCGTGTTGGCATGCATGCCGGTAAGCTCGTCACGCCCTGCCATGAGTGGATCCAGCACATGGTTGTGAGAGAATCTATGTGCCAGTGTGAGGTACTTCTCCTCACCGGTGATGGCAGCCACATCGGCAAACACTTCGTTGAGGCCCCCATGCTCGCTGCGAAGCATATCCTGCATCTGCTCGTCACTCAGTGCCTCTGTCAGCGCAATGGCCCAGTCGCTCATCGCCACCAGCATCTCCCGCGCTTCTTCCTTGCCGGCAACGAGGTAGGCATCGCGCAGTCCCACAAAAGTCTTGTGAATGTTGTAGAGCGGCACCCATCGACCGTTGAGGCTGAACCCGCCCGCCTCTATCTTACCGGCTGCGATCTCATCCCAGACAGCCTTGCTGCCGGGGACACCTCCGATGTAGCCATTGCCGTTGGCTTGCTGGCATCGCTTCAGCTCGCTCAGCATGTAATCGAGCCGCGTATCAATCTCACGGTCACCGGTGGAGGCGACCATCAACGAGAGTGCGGAGAGATAATGACCGCCGATATGGCCATCCAGGCCACTGTTCTCCCAGTTGGTGTAGCTTTCGGCTTTCGGCGTCAGGCCCGCTTCCCGGTGAAAGGGCGCCAACAGCCTGTCGGCGCTCATCTCCAGCAGATAGGTTTTGTTTAACTCCGCTGCATCCTTGAAGGGACTGTCCAGCAACCTTACATCCTGTAACCTGAAAAAGGTTACTTCGGGGTTTACCTGCGCCCTTGCGAATGAGGCACAGAAAACGCAGACCATCAATAGGTAGAAAGTTTTTTTGATCATCCTGTTAAAAATCCATTTGTAAATTCCAGTGTGCGGCAAGTGCTTCCGCTTCCTTTCTTGTGAGGTGGATCACCGCCCCATGTTTGGGTGTTGTGAAATTGGTTGTCTTCATCACCCCCTCGTTGAAATGTCCCAGGTGGGTGAAGGTCTCAAAATCGACTGTCTCGGCAAAACCGAAGTTATGCGGGTTGATGCTGAAGATATCATACATCAGCACCCATTTCTCTTCGCCAATACGTTTCCAGACGTTGGGAGCTTCACAGGAACGGGGCTCAAAATCGATCTGATCGGGCTGATAGAGATAGCCGCTGTTGATCTTCTCCGAGATGGCCATCTTGATCCCTGCCGGCCCCTCCTGTGACACATAGGTCATCAGGAACCGTCCGTCGGGCATGGGTGTGATGTCGGCGTCGAGCACCTGAATCTCCGGGTCAGGGTATTCAAAGAGGATCTTCGGTGCTGAAACGAGCCGTGTGAAATCATCGTCGGTATAGGCGTAATACATCTTGGTCTTGCCACCGTCGAGACGCATGGTGAAGTAGAGCATCATCTTTCCTTCCTCTGCATCGTAGATTGTCTGTGGTGCCCAGGCACAGGAAACATTCAGCTCGGGGAACTGATCCTCGATCAACAGGTTGCTGTGTCGCCAGTTGATCAGATCGTTCGATTTCATCAGCACGAATCCACGGTTGTTTCCCCAGCCATGAAGGGTACCATCACGTTCCCATTGTGTATTGCGGTGGCCCGCCTCCTGTCCGAAGATATGCAGGTCGGTCATGGCCAGGTAAAAAGCACCATCGGCTCCCCTCGTGATGTGTGGGTCTCGAATCCCTTTTTGTGTGGCGATGGTATCGCCACCGATCACCGGCTGGCCGTTGTTGACATCTGTAAAGCTGTAGCCGTCGGAGCTGAGTGCCATGAAGAGACTGTGTGTGGGGTCGTTGAAATAGACCAGCAGGTAGGCCCCCATCTCTTTTTCCGTCGGCATGCCATCACAGGCTATGAGTGTTGCAAGGATACCGATCAGTGTGACTGCAATTGTCTTTGTGCGTTTCAACATAGTTTCCAGGTTGTTGCATGTATGAATAAAATGGAGTGTAACACTACCTCTCCCGTTGCGGTGCGTGGCTCTTACACTTTATCCTGATCACCGACAAGGAGTATGCGGGCATCTGATAGAAGAGCGCATCCGACACCGTCAGTGCCGACTCCATCGGCACGATGTTTTTATCTTCCAGATCACCGCTCATCACCCACAAGCTGGCCGCTTCGTCCTTCACGACCTCCAACTTCGAGAGGTCGATGGTGGAGGAGACAGCTACTGGCAATAGGTTCACCAACTTGACAATCAGGTCGCCGGTTGTCGTATCGCGCAGGAACGAGGAGGCGATACGCTTGGTGATCTGCTCCCTCTCGTCGGTTGCCAGGATGAGATTTGGAAGATACTCATTGCCAGTGTGATTGCCAAATAGCTTCTGCACATGGTAGCCTGTGGTTGGCATCACCCGACTGTTGTTGAAATAGATCAGGTCGGGGTTCCATTGCGTGTAACCCTCTTTTGCCAGCAGGGGTGCGTAGGAGGTCATCGCCACGATGTCTCCGTTTCGTTCCACATTGATCAGGTGAAGTGCTTCGCAGAGCGCCGTTTCCAGATTGTTGTGCCGTCCGGGCACATGTGCGGCATACTCACCGAGGTAGACCTTGGCTTTTGAACGGTCGTACTTGTCATAGAAATCCTGGTTGTTGAGGTACCAGCCGGGGGGCTGGTAGTAATGCTCGTCCACCAGCTCCAGTCCCATTTCGGTCGCCAGCTTCCACCCTTCGGTGTAGTCCGATCCCTCACTGAAGGGGCCGGCGGTACCGATCACGGTGATCCCGGGGTAGCGTTCCTTCACGGCGTCGTGGATCATTCTGAACCTTTCAATGAACAGGTCGGAGATCAGGTCTTCGTTTCCCACACCGATGTATTTCAGGTTGAAGGGCTCCGGATGACCGGCGTCCGCTCTTTTTCGGCCCCATGCCGTTGTTGCATCGCCGTTGGCATACTCGATCAGGTGCAGAACCGATTGGATGTATGCGTCCATCTCATCCATTGGGATTCCTCCCTGTTGTCCCCCTATGACACAACCATGGTGTGCCGAGTTCTGACAGGGAACACCGGCTGCAACCACCGGTACTGGCTCGGCACCGATGTCTTCACAGAACTGGAAATACTCGTAGTAACCCAGTCCGAACGACTGGTGGTAGCCCCAGAGGTTGCGTTGCGGCTTGCGTGCTTCAAGGGGACCGATGGTGTTCTCCCAGCGGTAGATGTTGCCGATGCCGTCGCCATGGGCCACACAGCCACCCGGGAATCGCATGAACCGCGGCTTGAGATCGGCCAGCGTCTGTGCCAGATCGGCCCGCATCCCGTTTTTACGTCCCTTGAAGGTCTTTTGCGGAAATAATGAGACCATATCGAACTCAACCCGTCCTGTTTGTTGCGGGATCAGCTCAATGCGTGCCTCGGATGTAGTTACGGTAGCGGTGATCACCGCCTTCATTTTTTTCCATTTGTTGCCAATGCGGCCCGTGATTGTCTCACCATATACCTCTCCGTTTTTCCCGGTGAGCCGCACCCTGACAGGGCCTCTTTTGTTCTCAGGGGTACGCACGAAGAGCGACAGGTCATACTTCTCCCCGGCCACGACCGGTATCCCGCTGAAACCATCGTTGATCAGTGCAACCCCTTTTTCTTCAATTTCCAGCACCGCGTAGTGCGGGTTGTGGGGGTGGATGGGGGCGATGGTGTCAACCGTAAAGAGGTTCGCATCGGTAGCTGACCAGGCGTAGGTACTGTTCCAGGTTTGATCATTTCCCTCCTTGTCGCTTGGGGAATATTCAAATCCGCGGTTTTGTACCAGTTCCGCATAGAGTCCGCCATCGGCGGCATAATTGATGTCTTCGTAGAAGATGCCCATCAACAGATCGCTGATCGGTTTCTTTCGTTCCGGATCCGGTGTGATGGTCACCGCGATCGGCTCCCGGAAGTGATCGGGGTTCATGGCCACTCTCTCACCGTTGAGTAACTGCTTGTAAGCGGTCGCCTTTTGTGAGCTGATCAGCCGGTTGATTTCCTCCCATGCTACCCGATGCACCGTGCCTTTCCTCAGTACTCCACCAATGCGCACTTCTCTTCTGTTGTCAGGATGCTTCTCCTGTCTGACGGCAGGCGAAAAATGCCTGAAATCGGTGGTGAAACAGTTGAAGAGCCCATCGGTGGGTGTGTCGCTCTGCCAGAAGAGTTGAAACCCCTTCTTTTGTTCATCGTACGCGATCTCAGGATTCAGGCAGTTGCCTCCGGGCATCAGCACCGGGTAAGATTGCGGTTTCCAGTAAACCAGATCGGAGGAGACCGTGTGTGCTACGGCCCCATCCTCACGGTTCAGGCTCCAGGTGCAGTGCCATTGACCGTCGGGTGCACGGTAGAGAAACGGGTCGTGCATCCTTTTCTGGGAGCCCCATCTGCCATAGTCAGATCGCAAAAAGGTGTGACGATGCCCAATGGCATGCCAGTCGTGACGGTCGCTGCTCCATGCAAAATAGAGGCCGCTTCCCTGCTCCTCGCCGTAGGCGAAGAGATAGGCTGAGTCGGGTTCATTGGCATGGAGACTCTTCGTAGTCGGTATAACAAGCAGGAATGCTGCAATGAACGCCGGCAAGAAAAAGCTTCTCATCGTGGTCGGTTTAGGATGGGATCATCTTCTCTTCTGTAAATTTTCCCAACTGTTGGTATTTCTTGTAAAGCTCACTGTACTGTGCATGCTGCTCGCTGTTGGGGTGGTAGGTGGTTACAAAGCCCTGACCCATGGCATCCTGCGCCTCTTCCACTCTGCTGTAGACGCCGGCCACTACCGCACCGAACATAGCGCTGCCAAAGGCACACGACTGCTCCGTACGGGCCACTTTGATCGACATGCCCAACACATCGGCCATGGTTTGCATCACAAAGGGTGATTTCAGTGAAATGCCGCCGATGCCCACCACCTGCTTGATCTCCACTCCGTTCTCCAGGATCCGCTCCACAATGGCTCTCGATCCGAAGGCGGTGGCTTCCACCAATGCCCTGAAAATGAGCGGCGCTGAACTTCCCAGTGTCAGTCCCGTGATGGTGCCCTGCAGGAGCTGGTTCGCATCGGGTGTGCGACGACCGTTCATCCAGTCGGTAGCCAGGATGGTGCTCTCGCTCACCGGCACTTTCTCCGCCTCCCTGGTCAGTGCGGGGATGATGGCATCTGTCGCCTCGGCGATCAGCTTCTCCCGTGTTTCCGCATCAATCAGGTCGCTCTTGCCGATGACATTGCGAAGAGGCCATTCCAGCACTTTCTTAAACCATGCGTAGATATCGCCGAAGCCGGACTGGCCGGCTTCCAGACCGATCATGCCGGGGATGACCGAGCCATCCACCTGGCCACAGATGCCGGGCACCAGCTTGTCACCCATCTCTTCGTAGGGTACCGCCATGATGTCGCAGGTGGAGGTGCCGATCACCCGGACAAAATCACCCGTCTTGATCTCCACCCCCACGGCTCCCATGTGACAGTCGAAGGCACCCACCGCCACTGCCACGTTGGTGGTCAGCCCCAGTCTGCGTGCCCACTCCTCGGTAAGGGTGCCCACCTTTGTGTTGCTTGGATAGGTGTCACGATAGAGCCGTGAGCGGTAACCGGCCAGCAGGGGGTCGAGGGTGGTGAGAAACGCCTCTGATGGCAACCCCTCCCAACTCTCGTGCCACATCGCCTTATGGCCTGCCGCACAGCGGCTTCTGGGCATGGTCTCCGGTTTGGTGTTGCCTGTGATCAGCCCCGGCAGCCAGTCGCAATGCTCTACCCAGGAGTAGGCGGCATTGCGCACCGCTTCATCTTCGCGCAGCATGTGCAGCATCTTGGCCCATACCCATTCAGAGGAGTAGATGCCCCCTTCGTAGGCAGTGTAATCGATCTCCCACTCCTTTGCCAGCTTGTTGATCTCATCAGCCTCCCGGATGGCGGTATGATCTTTCCAGAGCACGAACATGGCGTTGGGGTTCTCGGCGAATGCCGGGAGCAGTGCCAGTGGCGTGCCCTGTTGGTCTGTCAGTACGGGGGTTGATCCGGTGGTGTCAAATCCCATTCCGACCACTTTTTCGGCTGTTCCTTCCGGTGATTTGGAGAGCGCCTCACGGATGCTCTCCTCCAGCACTTCAATGTAGTCGAGCGGGTGCTGACGATAACGGTTGCTGCGCGCATCGCAATAGCTGCCATTCATCCAGCGGGGATAATACTTCACCGCGGAGGCAATCTCGTTGCCGTTGGCGGCATCGACGATGATGGCACGGCAGGAATCGGATCCATAATCCAGTCCAATTACATATTTTGTCATACTCTTGTGATTTCGTTGTGCGTTTTGTTGTTTGGTACGTGTTGAAGGTTTATGATTGCCTCCCCACAGCGATGCCATTGTGGCATTGTCTCTCAATAGATCTCTTCCATCAGCTCGGGCCACTGGTCCGCAGTCCAGGAAAGATGCCGGATGCGGAGCTTGGAACGCCCCTCATCGTTGGCGTCGTAGCCATGGAAAAGCAGATAATCATTGTCATCAGCATTGGCTATTCCATTGTGACCCACACCATGCCACCGTTCATCACCCTGCATCAGGATGGTGCCGCCACTAAACAGGAGGTCTCTCCCCTCCCTGTCCAGATAGGGACCCCCGATCTTGCGAGAACGGCCGTAGATCATTTTGTAGGTGCTCTCCACCCCCTTGCAGCAGTAGTCGATGGATGCAAAGAGGTAGTAGTAATCGCCTCTTCTCACCACAAAGGGTGCTTCGATTGCGTTGCCACCCGCATCCTCCGGGTTGTTGTCAATAGCCGGTGGGTTCTCCGGTGATCTTGTTAACTTTCGTGATGCAACGGTTACCGGCTCTTTTCCGGGGTATTGAGCGGTCAGCTCATCGTTCAGGCGTACCATCTGTAACCCGTCCCAGAATGAACCAAAGAAAAGAAAGGGTGTTCCCTCCTCATCGAAGACCAGGTTGGGGTCAATCGCATTCCAGTTGTCGATACCCGGTGAGGAACAGATGACAATGCCGTGGTCTACCCACTCGAAGGCAGGATCGTCGGGGTGTAATGTCTTGTTTGTCACCAGGCCGATGCAGGAGGTGTTTTTCCCGAACGCTGATACAGAATAGTAAAGGTAATACCGACCATTGTGAAAATGGATGTCGGGAGCCCAGATGTGTCCCCTGAATGAGGGTACCTGGTCGACAGCCCATTGGGGAGCTGTGGCAAACACTGGTTTCTCCCGTTTCCAGCTCTTCAGGTCGGTTGATGAATAGACACCTATACCCCATCCGGTGTGGAAGAGGTAATAGGTGCTGTCTTGCTGTATCATTACCGGGTCGTGCACCCCGATTCTGCTTTCCAGTTCATTCGTGGCAGTGGCCTGCAGCATGATCAGGAGGAAGCAGGATAGGGCTGGGACGAACAATCGATTGCTTTTCATCGGTTCAGGATGGTGTAAATCATTACTGCAGTGATTTGTTCAGCAGATAATAGACCTCGTTCACCCTGAGCTCGAATTTGAAGTTTTTGATGGTGGTATCCTTGTCGATGGTCACCAGCTCAATACCGGCGATGTCGGCATAATCTTCAAAATATTCGTTGGTGAGGGCATAGCTGAATGCGGAGTGGTGTGTGCCTCCCGCATAGATCCATGCTGCGGCTCCGATCTCCAGGTTCGGCTGTGGGATCCAGAGCGAGCTGGCCACCGGCAGTTTTGGCAGTGCCGCTTCCGGTTCCAGTACATCCACGTTGTTGACCACCATGCGGAACCGGTTCCCCATGTCGATGATGGTGGAAGCGATGCCGGTACCGGGGTCGGCGGTGAATACCAGTCGTGCCGGATCGGCCTTGCCGCCGATACCGAGGGGATGTACCTCCAGGCGTGGCTTCTGTGAGGTGATGTCGGGCGATACCTCCAGCATGTGTGATTGGAGGATGGCACTCTGTTCACCCTTGAAGTGGTAGGTGTAGTCTTCCAGGAAGGAGCATCCGCCCTTCAACCCTCTCGACATCACCCAGATGGTGCGCAACAGCGCGGCTGTCTTCCAGTCACCCTCCGCGCCAAAGCCGTACCCTTCAGCCATCAGTCGCTGGCTGGCCAGCCCCGGCAGCTGGTTCAGCCCGTGCAGTGCATCGAAGTTGGTGGTGAAGGCCTTTGCGTTCTTATCCTTCAGAAAACGACGCAACGCAATCTCAATGCGAGCAGCCTCGCGCACCTGTCCGTGATCCTTCGCACCTTTCTTGCAGTTGTCGGCAAAAATATAGAGTTGCTCAAATTGGGCAACCAGCTGATCCACCTCTTGTTCGGTCACCTTGTCCTGGTAAGCTACCAGGTCGCCAATGGAGTAGTAGTCGACGTGGTATCCCAGTCGCAGTTCAGCCTCCAGCCGATCGCCATCGGTGACCGCCACATTGTTCATGTTGTCGCCGAAACGAACGATCACCATCTCCTGGGCATCTGCCCATGCCGCTGCCACGCGCATCCATACGGCAATCTTCGCCTGCACATTTTGTTCTGACCAGTGACCCACCACCACCTTGCGGTTCTTGCGCATGCGGGTGACCATGTGCCCAAACTCGCGGTCACCGTGTGCCGACTGGTTCAGGTTCATGAAGTCCATGTCGATCTCACTCCAGGGTATCTCCTTGTTGAACTGCGTGTGCAGGTGTAACAGCGGCTTGTGGTAGTTCTGCAGTCCCTTGATCCACATCTTCGCCGGTGAGAAGGTGTGCATCCAGGTGATGATGCCGATGCAGCGTGCATCGCTGTTGGCCTCCTTGAAGATTTTCTCCACCTCGGGAGATGAGTTGGCGGTCCCTTTGTATACCACCTTTACGGGGAGTGTGCCAGCCTCATTGAGTTGTTTCACGATCTCTTCCGAGTGTGCATTTACGGTGATCACCGCGTCACCGCCATAAAGGAGCTGTGCCCCGGTGACAAACCATACTTCCTGGTTGTTGTAGAATTCCATATTGTTTATTTTTAATTGTTGATGTTTTTTTTATTTCTGTCCATAATAGGCATTGGGCCCATGCTTGCGGGAGAAATGCTTTTCAATGAGCCACTTGTTCATGGTAAGCTGTGGATTGATCTGGCGGGAGATGAAGGCCATCTTGGCCACCTGCTCCATCACCACCGCGTTGTGCACCGCATCGTGGGGATCTTTTCCCCAGGCGAAAGGACCATGGTTCTTCACCAGCACACCCGGTATATGGGCCGGGTTCAACCCTGTGAAGCGCTCAATGATGACACTCCCGGTATCCTTCTCGTAGTCGCCCATGATCTCGGCCTCTGTCATGTCGCGCGTGCAGGGGATGTCATCACTGAAATAGTCGGCATGGGTGGTGCCGATGTTGGGGATGTCGCAGCCAGCCTGTGCCCAGGCGGTGGCATAGGTGGAGTGGGTGTGTACCACACCCCATGTTTCGGGAAATGCCTTGTAGAGCTCCAGGTGCGTGGCGGTATCGGATGAGGGTTTGTATCTGCCCTCCACCCTGTTACCTTCCATGTCCACCACGACCATATCATCAGCTGTCATCTCATCATAGGAGACTCCGGATGGTTTGATTACCACCAGCCCCCGTTCACGGTCGATACCGCTCACGTTGCCCCAGGTAAAGATGACCAAGCCATGATCCACCAGATCGATGTTGGCACGGAATACTTGTTGTTTTAATTCTTTTATGCTCATTTCTTTGTTATTGCAATTCAAGTTTTACCACCGATTTTGAGGGTAATAGCACTGACAGATTCCCATTCTTCAGCGTAGCACCCTTGAAAGCTGACACGCTCACCTTGTCGGGGTGGTCAAATGAGTTGTGGTCATCGATTTTTTGGGAGGTGAGGATCTCTCCGCTTACCTTTTTCACCGATGCCCCGATCAGCTGTGTGCTGATTTGTTGTTCGTTGTTGGGATCCGCATTCACCAGTGTGATGAGAATCTTGCCGTTTGCATCCTTCGAGGCGGAGACGCTGACAGCATCAATCTCCCTGTTGCCCTGACGGTATTTGGTGCTGGTGAAGGAGATGGGCAGAAGGGTTGCATTCTGGTGCCCCTTGTAGAGGTAGAACGCCCAATAGGTGGGTGTGCGCAGCATCTTATCCTCATCAGTCAGGATGACAGCCTGCAGCACGTTGACGGTCTGCGCCAGGTTGGCCATCTGCACACGGTCGCTGTGCGCGTTGAAGATGTTGAGATTGATGCCTGCCACGATGGCATCGCGCAGTGTGTTCTGCTGGTAGAGGAAACCGGGGTTGGTGCCGGGCTCCACGTTGTACCAGGTACCCCACTCGTCGATGATCATGCCCACTCTCTTCTCTGGGTCGTAACGATCCATGATGGCACCATGCTTGGTAATCAGCTCGTCCATGAAGAGCGTCTTTTCGATGGTGGTGAAATATTCCGCTTCATCGAACTGAAGGGCAGATCCCTTGTCGCTCCAATCTCTCGGAACGGTGTAGTAATGGAGGGAGAGTCCCTGCATGTGGCGTCCGGCATTCCTCATCACTGTCTCGGTCCAGTTGTAGTCACCCCCGTTGGCACCGCAGGCAATCTTGTACACCCTGTTGTCGCCATAGTTTCTGGCAAAGGTGGCATAATGACGATAGAGGTTGGCGTAGTAATCGGGTTCCATGTTGCCGCCACAACCCCAGCTCTCGTTGCCGATACCCCAGAATTTCACCTTCCAGGGCTCTTCACGACCGTTCTGACGGCGCAAGTTGGCCATTGGGCTCTCACCGTCGAAAGTGACATATTCCACCCATTTCGACATCTCTTCCACGGTACCGCTACCCACATTGGCACTGATGTAGGGCTCGGTGCCCAGTTGCTCACACAGGTCGAGGAATTCATGGGTGCCGAAGCTGTTGTCTTCTACCACTCCCCCCCAGTGGGTGTTTACCATCTTGGGCCTTTTGTCGCGTGGTCCGATGCCGTCCATCCAGTGGTACTCGTCGGCAAAGCATCCACCCGGCCACCGCAGGTTGGGAATCTGGATCTCTTTCAGCGCATCTACCACATCGTTGCGGATGCCTCGGGTGTTGGGTGTGGCGGAATCTTCACCCACCCAGTATCCGCCATAGATGCAACGTCCGAGATGCTCGGAGAAATGGCCGTAGATGTGGCGGTTGATGGTGTTCACTCCCCGGTCGGCTTCAATGACCAGTCTGTTTTGTGCATTGAGGGCAGTGCTGCCAATGAGCAGCAGTGCCAAAATCTGGAATGTTCTTTTCAGTTTCATGGGTCTCAGTTTATCATAAAAAATTGAATCTTCAGTGGATATGTTGCGATGAGTAGGCCCTCCCGGTTCCAGATGGGCATCTCTGCGCAAGAGGCAAATAATGAGTGTAAAGTTAATACTTATTTTTCTTTCTACCTATCATTCTACTCATTCGTTGCGATAAGAGCGCCATCCGGCTGGATCGTCACCATCAAGTCACCATTCTCCGGCACCCTGTGTCGATGAATTTGAGGTGTTCGGTCGTCTTTGTCGGAATAGAGTGTGATCTCCTTGCCGGCCAGCATGGGTAGTCTGAGGGTCATCTGTTTCACTTCCTTGAGGGCATTGACAGCAGCCACAAACCACCTGTCGCCGTAGCGTCTGGCCAGCACCACATACCTGCCCGGATAGCCATCGATGAAAACAGTCTCATCCCAGAGGGTGGGTATCTGTTTCATGAAGTTGATCACGAAAGAGGGTTGCTCGGTGAGGTTATTGGGGGTGAGGCCGAAGTTTTGGATGGGCGACTGGAACAGCACTGCCGTCGCCAATTGAAAGGTTTCGGTTGTTCTACGGTTGGTACCCCCGTCATTGGTTCTGTTGTGTTGTCTATTGAGCAGCACCGGACCGAAGTCCATCGATGCCACACTGTTCCTGATAAAGGGGTGTAGCGTGGCGTTGTAGGCTTCGTGGTCGTTGGCATGCTGGGTGAAGATCAGGTTTTCTGAAGCGAGGACCGCCTCGCTGCCGGCGAAGTTGGGGTACATCCGTTCCCATCCGCGGGGAAGGGTGCAGCCATGAAAGATCACGGTCAGTCCATAGTCGTTGGCATCGGAGAGGATCTCTTCATAGAGTTGCATGGTCTGTTGTTTGTCACCGCCGAAAAAGTCGACTTTGATTCCTTTCACGCCGATGCGTTGCATCCAGGCCATCTCTTTTTTGCGGGCAACAGCGTTGTTCATCCGGTTCTTGGGTCCCTGGGGTGCATCGCTCCAGTAACCGTTGGAGTTATACCAGAGGCAGATGCCCACCTGTCTTGAGGCAGCGTAATCGGCCAGCGTTTCAATCTTGTCATGGCCGATGCGGCTGTCCCACCAGTTGTCGATCAGTACCAGTTCGTAACCCATCTCTGCGGAAAGGTCGATGAATCTCTTCTGGTCGTCATAATTGATGCTGCCATCCTGCCACAGGAGCCAGCTCCAGGTGGAACGGCCAAAGCTGTAATCACGGGATGGCTGGTAGCGCGGTTCCACCAGGTCGGTGGCGATTGTTGTTTCCACGATCGGTTTCAGGTTGTCACCCACGGTGATGGTGCGCCATGGTGTCTCTCCCGGGAGCGGAATGGCGGGATTGCTGCTACCGATGCCGTTGTTTTCACCGGCTTCGGGATATGCCACCGAGTAGAGACCGTCAGATGAACCCTCACTCAGTCTTGCGCCACAATAGCGGCTGTCGACACCTGTCTCCGAGAGCAAGACCCACCCGTCATCACCCAGATGGAACAATCCGGGGAACGTGTAACCGATGCCATATTTTGAGGGAGTCCCTACCGGTTCATCCGCCACATATTCTTCCTCGTAGCTTGGTTTGGTCCTCATCCATCCGGTCATTGGCGGAGCCTGGGGTGTCAGAAAGGTGGTTGTATGGGATGGGAAATTGAAGCCGGAGAGTTCCTCTGTCACGATGCAGCGTGCCGTTTCACCGTTCTGTGCCAGCATGTAGCGGAATGCGACGTTGTTGTTGCTCACCCTGAAGACGATGTCCAGCCGTTCCTTTTGAGCTGTCTCAAACAGGAAGGTCGCTTCGTTGGCCAGGTATTCCACCCGTCTTGTTTTTAGTTTCCGATCCTGATAGCTGTGTCGTATGGTTTTCTCGCTTGTTTCCACCAGTGTCAGCCCACGGCTGAAGTCGCTGATGTTGGTGATCAGGCCCAATGGCGACTCCTCCAGCAGACACTTCTCTTGATAGCGGATGCTGAATGACGGCTTCCCGTTGTGGCATGCCATGTACACCTGCAGTTTTCCGTCGGGACTGTTGATCACCCTGTATTGCGAAGTGGCAGACATCAGCAATGCCAGCAGCAACAGACTCAATAGCGACCTCTTCATAGACATTCTTGTTATCATTTTTAAAAAGATAGTGGAAGGATCATCGAGGCTGTCAGTTCAATGATCCGGGGTTTTATTTTGTCTTTTTCCCCCAGTAGGTGGCGTTCAGATTCTTTTCGGTACCGGCATAGACAATCGTTGCACGGCGAGGGTTGGCTTCCCAGTCCGCTTCACGCTCGACGCAGACAATCACATTGCCCAGGGTGAGTTGTTTTTTTGCCTGATTGTAGCTCCAGCTGCCAGTGAGTGCGCCCGACAGGGTGCCGTTGGCATGAAGGGTCAAGGCCGTTGCCCTGTTTTGTTGTCCATAAGTGTATTCCAGCTTGATGTGTTCCCAGGTTCCCACCAGTGAGTCTTTGGTGATGGCTCCATAATCGGGCACTGCGGCGTAGCGCTGCGGCAGTGCGATGGGCCAGAGGTTGTCGGGTTCGTCGGGTGAGGCCGGACACCATACAATGCGGCGCACGTGCCCCATCATGATGGCATTGGAGTAAGGGTTGCCGCCCACGTTGGCAGGGAGACGTCCTTGTGACATATAAAACCAATCGTTGCTGTTTTCCTTTTTGAAGACAGTGCAGTGTGAGATGCCTACCCATCCCGGGCTGAGATTGAATTTGTAAGGGTGGGTCACGATGGGGTAGGTGTCGCCGCGCCCGTTGGTGAAGTTGCGCCCGGTGATGTCGAGGTAGGGACCTTCGATGTTTTGGCTTCTCACCACCCGTGTATTGTAGGGTACATCGAGTCCGTCGTAGGCCAGAAACAGATAATAGTAGCCATCCTTGTAAATGATCTCGGGGGCTTCGCTGCCTTGCCAGCGTGAGGATGCCGTACGTGTGCCTATTCTCACGCCATAACGCGCTGTCAGCTCACTTGCGCTGTTGGCGTATGGTTCACCCTGTTTGTTGCGCGGTTTACCCGTGGCGGCATCTACCTGTAGCAGTGCGATGCCGCTGTGCCACGAGCCGTATATCAGGTAATGCTTTCCATCGGGTGCGACGATGTAGGCCGGATCGATGGCGTTGTAGTAGAAGTAGGCGTCCCAGCTGGAGAGACTGCTGCGGTTGTAGTTCAGATCCCGATCGGATGAGGAGGTGGTCACAAAACCCTTGTCGCTCCATACGGCACCGGCAGGATCGGTCGATTCGCACATGCCAATGAAGGCCCGCTCGGTCCAGCTGCCGTCGAAGTTGGCCGAGGTGTTGGCCTTTCCTGTTTTGATGTAGTTGTCGATGATGATGCTGTAATACATGCGCAAAATCTCTTTTCCCCCCACGTTGACTCTGCGCACTACCGGAGCCCAGTAGCCGTAGTTGATCTGCTCTTTTGCAATGGGCACGAGCCCCATGCGGGTACGGATTGCGTTGAGCGAGTCGGCCACCCAGGAGGGGGCATCATAAAAAGGACCTCCCACCCAGTTCCAGTTAACCAGGTCGGTAGAACGCTTTCCCTGAAAATGACCATGCCCCTCATGCTCGTTTCCATAGGAAGCGTCGGTGCCGTACATGTAATAGTAGCCGTTGTAAAAGGCAACCGATGGGTCGTGTACGTTCGCCAGGTTCCATTTACCCCGATTCGACCATGAAGCGATGGCGGAGTAGTCGTCGGCGTAGGTGGGGATGCTCCAGCCGGGTTCGCTCCCCGGATCAGGCTTATCTCCCCCGGGGTCGATGCCCTCCTCCTTGCTGCATCCTGCAAACAGGAGCAGTGTCATCATGCTTGTGTGTATCAACCATAGATATTTTTGCTTCATCACGCCAATGTTTACGTTAAAAACTTCCTTATCAACATGCAAATTGAAGTCAATAAGGAAGTCTCTAAGATAAGATAAAAATTTCTATTGTACAACAGGACGAATCGAGTATTTCTCCTTGAAAGCAGGTCCGTTGTCCTCGTTCTTGTTTGCCGAGTTGCCAACAAGATTGGGGTTTGCATTCAGTGTCGACTGATAGATGGGGAAGTATTCATGTCCCTTGTAGTAGTAGTTGAACGATGAATCGTCGGCCGTTTCAGCGGTCAGTTCTTCGGTGGAGGCTGTCCCGTCGCGCTTATAATAGCCATGTTCTATCAACTGATTCAGACGTCCCTGGTCGTAGAAGAATCCCCAGCGGAGCAGGTCGATGCCGCGTCCGTTTTCGCATCCAAACTCCTTGGGCCGTTCCACATTTGCGATCTGTTCGAAAAGAGCATCCGCCGAGGGGAAGTCGGCTAGTTTAAGATCGGGCAATGCCACGCGTCGGCGTACCTGGTTGATGTAATCAATGGCTGTCTGGGTGGGACCGTTGATCTCATTCTCACACTCGGCAGCACGCAGCAATACGTCGCTGTAACGCATCATGCGCAGGTTCACACCACAATGCAACCCGTTGGTGATGGAGCTGTAGATGTTGTTTCTGGCGTTGGTGAACTTGGCGATGGAGATACCACCCTGGGCATTGTTCGACAAGGGTGTCTGGGTGATTTCACTCATGTAAATCATGTTGCTGCGCGGGTCACCATTGGGATAGGCGGCTGTTTTCTGACCGGTATAGGTGCTGTATTCCTCTTCGTAGGTGACCAGCGTCCAATACAAACGAGGATCGAGACGGCCATCGGTGGAATTCTCCTTGATGAACAGGTTGTACAACCAGGGTGAACCGGCCAGGTCGCCCCAGCTGCCCAGCTGCTGGGAGGCGAAGTTGCTCTCCACGGCATGACCCTGTGTTGCTTCCGAGCTGATGTTTACCGGGGTCCACTCTTCGTCGGTACCTCCAGTGCCATAATCCAGAAACTGTACCTCGAAGAGGCTCTCCACATTGTTCTCGTAGGGAGCACCTTCCCTGAAATTGTCCCCATAGTCGGCAGTGAGTGCATAATGACCATACTTGCCCCCAATGATATCTTTCAGGATGGCATATGCCTCAGAAAATTTATGGCGGAACATCAACGCACGGGCCATATAGCCTGCAGCAGCACCGCTAGTGGCACGTCCCTGTGCCCACTCACCCCCCTTGTCGCGGGAGGGAAGCATCTCCATGGCAAGTGCCAGGTCGGCCTCAATCTGGTCAAACACCTCGTCCTGGGTGTTGTTGGGCGCATACATGGTGTTGATATCGGAATAGGAGGCGTAGTCGGTAATCAAGGGCACCGTCTGATAATAGGTAGAGAGGTGATAGTAGGCCAGTGATCTCAGGAAGAGTGCCTGACCGGCGATCTGGTTGTATGCCTCCTGCGACATGTTCACTGCATCCACTTTCGACAGTACGAAATTGGTGCGGTTCACCACATGATACCAGTCACGCCAGATCCATTGGTCACCAATCTCGATGGTACCTGGGGAGTTGAGGTTGTCATACTCCAGATACCACTGCTGTGATGAGTTCCATACCTCATCGCCACGCACGGCATCCATGGTGTAGCCCACGCGTGCAAATGAGCCTTCGAGGCGGATACGGTTGTAACAGGCGATGATGGCCTCCTGCAGTTCCGACTCCGACTGGCCGAAATCGTAGGTCGTCTGATTGTTCGGGTTCACCACATTGAGCTGGTCGTTGCAGGCTATCAAACCTCCAATAATTGCCAGCATCATCAAGAATCTATTTAAATTTTTCATAATCATGTCTTATTATATGATTCACTATTAGAATGAGAAGTTCACACCGAACATGAGTGAGCGCGGAGTCGGGTAGGAGGAATAGTTGAAGCCGGGTGTAAAGGTGCCACCGGCGAAATCCACGTTGTAACCCCTGTATTTGCTCAATGTAGCCAGATTCTGCGCAGTGGCATAGATGCGTACATTGTTCAGATATCCGCCAAACCATTTGTCGGGGAAGTTATAACCGAGCGTGATGTTGGCAAGCTTCAGATAGGTTGCATCCTGCAGGAAGCGTTCGCTGAACATGTCGTTGGTGATGGATCCGGCCGATTTGTAAGCAACACGCGGAATATCTGTGTTCATGTTGTCCGGACGCCAGGCATTCAACATCTCCACGCTCTTGTTGAGCATGCCATAAGAGCTGCGCAAGGTCACATCCACAAAATCGACCACCTTGAATCCTGCGGCACCATAGGTCGAGAGGCTCACGTCGAACCCTTTCCACTCAACACGTGCATTCAGTCCAAAGTGAACCTTCGGCAAGCCACTACCCAGGAATGTCTGGTCTTCGTTGGTGATTTCACCGTCGTTGTTGAGGTCGGCGTAAGCCACGTCACCCGGTTGTGCCCCGGGCTGATTGATGTAGATCCCTTCGTCATTCACCCGGTTGTCAATCTCCTCCTGCGACTGGAAGATACCCTCGTAGACATATCCATAGAAGGAGCCCACCTCGCGACCAATCTCAGTGCGGCTGTAACTGTCGTTGCGCGGTTCACCTGAGACACCCAGTTTTGTCACCTTGTTGCTGAGGGTGGAGATGTTGGCCGTGACATCATATTTGAAATCATTGTGGCGGTTGCGGTAGGTGACCAGGAACTCGAGGCCACTGTTTTCCATCGTTGCCGCATTCATTGTCACGGTTGCGTTGGTTGCTCCCGCGTTAGCCGGTACGGCGACACTATAGAGCAGATCATCCGATGTGGACTTGTACCAGTCGATATTGAACTCCAGCTTGTTGTTGAACATGCCGAGATCGAGACCGATGTCCAGCATTTTCTTTTTCTCCCACCGGATGGCTGTGTTCACGTAATCGGAGATGGAGGAGCCGGTCACCTTGTTGTTCCCGAAGCTGTAGGTGTAGTTTCCTCTTGCCATCACAGCCATGTACTGGTATTCACCGATGTTCTCATTTCCCAGTTCGCCGTAGCTGCCGCGCAG
The DNA here is from genome assembly GCA_023399295.1 of Bacteroidota bacterium. Classification (GTDB taxonomy): domain Bacteria; phylum Bacteroidota; class Bacteroidia; order Bacteroidales; family Dysgonomonadaceae; genus Proteiniphilum. Next base: position 44,719 of record JAEWQF010000074.1, on the reverse strand, counting down.
CTTCAGCAGGTTGATGATTGAGGGATCTACCGGAAAGAAGTGCTCGCGTTCGATGCGCCAGCCTGCCGATACCGAGGGGAACCATCCCCAGCGATCATTTGAAGAGAGACGGCTGGAACCATCACGACGCACCGTGGCCGATAGCAAATATTTCTCGTCGTAGTTGTAGTTGAGTCGACCAATGTAGGAGGCCAGCACGTGTTCACTCTCGAAACTGTTGGCAGAGGTCTCCTCCGCGTTGTTCACCTGCAGGTAGTAAGGTTCGGGCAGGTTCACCCCTTTGCCGGCGAAGGTGTGGTAGAGCTCACGCTGGAAGGTTTGACCAAGCACCACATTGAAGTGATTGCGTCCGAAGGTTCCATCATAGGTCAACAGGTTCTCCGCCAGTGCGTCGCTGTAATTGCGGTATCCCTGCGACAGGGTTTCATTGCTCTTTGAGAGGTAGTTGGTGGTGCTCTGAATAAACGCAGGCACGAAAGTGAAGTCCTTTGCAAATGTCTTGCTGTAGGAGAGGTTCAGCTTGTAATCCAACGTGTGATTCTGATTCTTCCTGCCCACCATATCAAGGAGGTCAACCGTTGCCGAACCGGATGCAACAATGCGGTCGACCACTGCATTTCTTTCCAGCAGGCTGTTGGTGAGCAGCACATTGGTTACCCGCAGGTCGCCATGTACGTCATCGTAGTAGGTGCCGTACCCGTAAGAGTCGTAATTGTATTGTGAGGCGGCTGAGATCTTGTCATCGAGCACCCAGGTCGATTCATCGTATGCCTTGATGCTGGGAGGCAGGATCAGCGCCGATGCCATTACCGGATATTGTGCGCCATAGAGTCCCTGTACGAACTCGTTGGCGTTGCTGAGAGCCATGTTGTCCTGGTCGCTGTGGCTGTAGACGATGTTGGTCTGCAGCTTGACGAACTTGGCATCCATGGTGTTGTTGATGCGCGCTGTGTAACGCTCGAAGTTGGGGCCGGCACCAACCATGGTGCCCTCCTGTTTGAAATAGTCGAGACCGATGTTGTAGCTGTTGTTGCTTCCCCCGCCGGAGATGTTGATGTTGTGATTCTGGCGGATACCTGTCTTGAATGCTTCGTTGAACCAGTTGGTGTTCACCACATTGGGGTCGAGATATTTTTCACTTGCAGGGTTGTAGCCGGCAGGGACATCCATGTTGCTGTTCTGGAATGCCATGTTGATGTACTGGCCATATTGTGTGGCGTCCATCACGTCATAGACGCCACTTCGTACCTGGTCGATACCCATATAGCCACTGTAGTCGATCTTCATGGGTTTGTTGCGGGCGCCCTGCTTGGTGGTAATGATCACCACGCCGTTTGCAGCGCGTGAACCATAGATGGCGGCGGCAGAAGCATCCTTGAGCACCTGCAGCGTCTCAATGTCATTGGGTGAGAAGTCGCGGATGGTTGTCCCCATGGGCACACCATCCACCACGTAAAGGGGAGCAGTGCTGCCAAACGAGCCGATACCGCGGATGCGCACGGTAGGATCGGCACCCGGCTGACCGTCGGATGTAATCTGCACACCTGCCACCTTGCCCTCCAACATGGTTGATATGTTGGAGTGTGACACTTTCTTCATCTCATCGGTGTTGACCACAGCCACCGATCCGGTGAGATCCACCTTGCGTTGTGTGCCATAGCCCACCACAACCACCTGGTCGAGGAGCTGCAAATCGGAGACCATCTGGATGACTCCCAGATCCGTTCTGCCCGCCACAACAACGTCCACACTACGGGTGCCAACGAACGAGACGACCAGTGTTGCGTCGGGGTTGACAGTGAGGGTGAAGCTACCATCGGCACCGGTCACCGTTCCGGTGTTGGTTCCGGGTAGTTGTACCGTTGCGCCAGGAAGAGGATCCCCATACTCATCGATCACGATACCTTGCACGGTGATCCTGTCGGCTTGTGTCATCAGTGCCATTCCGTCGTTGTCGCTGCCTAGAGCGAAAGTTGACGGTGCGAGGGCCAATAAGCCCAACAAAATTATGAATGTGTATTTCATATGCTTCATAAGATATTTATTTTTCATGATGATTAGTTAACCAGTACCACGTAGGCCCCTTCAATTACCAGTGCGCAATTCAGATCGGAGCTGTCCACTGTGAAGCCTTCGTATTTCTGGAAATGGGTCTCACCGTTCAGATAGGTGACATTGTAGAGCACATCGGCCGTGTTGTCACCATTGTTTGTCACCGTGATCTCCACCCTCGATCCATTGATGCTGGATGAGAAAATATCCCAGTTCCAGTTGGATGTAAGGGTTGCCGTGCCATAGCCAGTTCCCCATCCGAAGTTATCCATGCGCACCACCCCGTATTCGGTCATGTCGGCTTTACGCAGAATGGTACAGGGACTGTGATAGGGTTGTAGGTTCGTGGAGTAGCAATACATGTTCAGTGTCTTGCTCTGGCCTGAAGGAACGGCATAGTCTGGTGAGAACGCTGTCCACCAAGCGGAGGAGAAGTCATTGGCACCCACCTGCGCTGTGCCCTTCACCATTGTGACCGGACAATTGACAGTCACCGTGCTGGTGGCACCCACATAGGAGATCACCGCATGTTGTGTTCCCTCGGCTGCCGGTATCTTGCTGAATTTGAGTCCTGAGTTGGGCAGCACACCGGTTGTTCCGTCGGAATAGGTGGCGGTAACCACCAATCCTTTCTGATTGAACAGGACCGAGTCGGGACTAAAGAAGTGATACTCGTTTAGATCGGGCAGGGTTGTGATCTCCATGCTGGTAACCGGATTTGTCACCTCCAGTGTGTATAGTGTCGAGACAGCGGGACCGTAGGCACCTTGTTTTGTTTTGCTATAAGATACGATCACTGTCTTCTTGCCGAGCGTGGTCATGTCGGGTATCACCGTGAATGAGATGTCTGCACGATCCACCTGCTCGGATGATCCGTCGGCATATGTCACAGTTGCGACCGCCTCGCCCCAGAAGTCCTCGTTACCAAACTCCACAAACTCGGGGGTACCCTGTACCTCGATTGAGACCGGATTCACATCCTCCACAACCGTCACCTTTGAAGGAATGAGGTAGGCTTTCTTCATCTCAAAGTAGCTGCCGTCACAAACCAGGAACGCGACGATATTCTGTGCAGCAGAAACGGGTTGCTGGTATGTCATCACCAGTTCAACCCCGTTGGTGCCAACAGCAGTCGCTGTAACGAACACGTTGCCGGTGGCTGAGTGATCCACCTCCAGTGTGACGTTGGCACCCTGCATGGTGGTACGGAAATCGTTCCAGATATCGCCATCACCATCCACGTCGGGATAGTTGAAGGCGATCATGCCGGCATCGTAGGCATAACCCTCGGCTCCCATGGTGCCCCCCCATCCGTATGCATCGGAACGGAGCACAAAATACTCCTTATAGCCATCACCGTCACGATCTGCCACTTCATTGGTAACGGCAAGGTTCCAGTTGTTCCAGTTGTTGACACCGGTGCCGTGGTTCACAAACTCCAGATGCAGCAGCTTGTTCACCGGAATAGCGAAATAATCGGAGAAGGCTGTCCACCAGCCGGCACTGTTGTCTTCCGCCCCCACAATTGCCGTAGCGATGTCGATGTAGGTGGTGTCGCCCGTAGAATGGTTCGCCTTTTCGGCAGCGATCGAGTCAATCCTGCTCTGCAGGTCGGATGGCGCAACAATAGAATAGGTCTCCAGTTTCTCGCACCCAATCAAGGCCATTGCAGCCAGGAGTGATGCAAAGAAAGCACCTCTAATCAGTTTTGATGTCTTCATAAAATTAAATTTGATTGTTTTTCACCTATTATTTCATTTGTAATATTTGCATGACACAATAATCAATCAGAAAGAGTCTACCTGTGTCCTGGGATACCAACTTGGGTTGCAAACCCCTGATGGTCGCGTCGAGACGCGCTTCAATTCATCGCTTCGGTTCATTCATGATTCATCTTTCAAGTCAGGTCATATTTTTTTCGTGATATGGAGAGGGGTTTATCTCCAGACAATTAAAACATACGTTAATAACTGCAAAGATTCGAAAAGTTTGGTGCACAATGGTGGACAAACGATTAAATATGGTGGAGAAATGAGCAGCTCTTCTCTTTTAACTATTTCATCTGCGCAGGGCGATGCCTGTGCCGCAGCGCCACCTATATGTCAAAGAGCTTGCTGGGTGTGATGTTGAATTGTTTGGTGAAACAGCGGGTGAAATATTTCGGGTCATTGAATCCCGCATCGTATGCGATATCGGAGATGTTTTTGTTGCGCGTGACCTTGTTCTGCAAGATCTCGTTGTAGGCAATCTTCAATCTGTAATCGCGGATGAATTGCCCGGTGGACTTGCCGCTGAGGGCATTGAGCTTGTTGTTGAGCATCGATTTGCTCACCCCTGCGGCCATTGCAAACTCACTCACCGAGAAGCCGGGATTGCGGTAATTCACCTTCAGAATCTCCAGCAGCTGATCCATGAACTTCTTGTCGAACGACTCCTCGTTCATTTCGAAGACATTGGTGTTCATCTTTTCGGAGAAGAGTTGCTGGTATCTCTGCCGTGCTTTGAGGATATTGTGGATACGGGTGGTGAGCATCTCTTCGTCGAATGGTTTGATCAGATAGGAGTCCACTCCGACGCGATAGCTGTCCAGTCTGGCCGATTCGGCTGTTTTGGCGGTTAACATAAGGAATGGAATGTGGGAGGTGGCAATTTTGCTTTTCACCCTTTTCGATAGTTCAATGCCATCCATTTCAGGCATCATCAGGTCGCTGATGATGAAATCCACGTTGTGGTTGTCAAGCAGCTGCAGGGCTTCCACGCCGTTGTTGGCTTTTAAGGTGTTGTAGGTAGAGGAGAGGATGGAGCAGATGTAATCTTTCATATCGGAGTTGTCCTCAACAACCAGAAAGGTCATCCTGCTCTGTTTCCATTTTGTCGGGCTTGTCTCCGCTCCATGGAGCAACTCCGGCTCTTTCTTCGTCTCCTCGCTCTTCACCTCCTTCTGTGGTTGTGGATTCGTACTGTGCAACGGCAGGATCATTCTGAGGGTGCAACCCTCTTTGTGGTTGTTCTTGGCCCAAATCTCACCCTTCAGTTGCTGTGTGAGCTGCTTGCAGAGATAGAGACCGATCCCTGTGCCGCTCTGGCCATATACGGGGAATCGCACATGGGTCCGTGATTGGTAGTACCGTCTGAAGATATTCTTCAGGTCCTCTTCCGGAACGCCCGTTCCGGAGTCCCTCACCGACAGGTAGAGCTTCTCTTCGGGTGAGATCCCGGAGGTGATTGTTTTTACGTAGAGCGTGATCTCACCTTTGTTGGGAGTGAACTTGACCGCATTGGCCAAAAGGTTGATGATGATTTTGCGGAGTGATTCATCATCATAATAGAAGATGGGTGTTTTCAGTGAGTGCAACAGCCTCAGCCTGATCTCCCGTTCCTGCAACTGCTGTTCGAATGAGCTGATGATTGAGCCGATGAAGTCGGTGAAGTTACCTTCTGAATAGGTGATCTCGGTTTTTCCGGACTCCACCTTTTGAAAATCCATCAACTGATTCACCAGTGTAAGCAGGTATTTTGAGTTTCGTTCCGCATAGCGGAGCTGTTCAATGACATAAGGGTCACTGCTCAGCTTCAATGCACGCTGAACAGGTCCCATGATGAGCGTCACGGGTGTGCGGAATTCGTGAGAGACATTGGTGAAGAAGTCCAGCTTGTCCCTGTTCATCCTTTCCACCTCTTCAGTCATTGAGATCAGCTGGTTCTTCTGTCGGTTGATCTGTTCATATTGGTTGCTCAGCACCAGGTTTTGGTCGGAAAGCTCTTTTTTCTGCAACATGAGTGTTCCCTTCTGTTTCTCCAGCTCCCTGGTGCGGTCATCCACCAGCTGACTGAGATGTTTCTGTTTCTCCTCGTATGAGCGGATATGCCAGAAGTACCAGAGCATAAAGAGGGAGATTGCCACAATCAGACAGAGGATCGCGAACCAGGTGGTCTTGTAGAAATAGGGTGTGATGATGATATCCAGTTCGGTAATCTCGCCAAACTCTGTTTGGTTTTTAGGGTGGTAGGTGACCTGGAAGACATATTTCCCTGCCGGAAGATTCATGAAACTGGCAGAGTGTATCTGTTGTGGCAGCTCAATCCATTTCTCATCGTAGCCGGTCAAACGGTAGGAATAGGTGTAGTTGCCGGAATGGAAATAATTCAGAGCGGCAAACTCGATGGCAAACGATTTCTGCTTTTCGTGCAATGTGATTTTATCGGAAAGGGTGATCTCTTTCTCGATGATCTCACCCGGCAACACCTTCTCGTTTTCCAGGTAAAAGTCAGTCAGTGAGACCCTATAGTTGGGTAACGGCATGTTGATCAGTGAAGGATTGATGGCAATCAAACCGTTCAGGGTGCCGAAATAGAGTGTGCCGCTTTTCGATTTGTGGTATGCGTTCCAATAAAACTGATCGCTTTCGAAACCCTCACTTTTGAAGAAGTTGACAAAGCTCCCATCCTCTTTGTTGAAACGAGAAAGACCGTGGCTGGTGCTGATCCAGAGGTATCCCAGGTCATCCTCCAGGATCCCCTTCACGCTGTTGTTCGCCAAGCCGTCGGCAGCTTTGTATGCCTTGAACGAGTAACTTCCGTCGTCGTTCACCAACCGTTTGTAGAAACCGTAACCATCACTGCCCAACCAGAGCGTCCCGTCGGAATCGATGTAAAGTGAGGTGATCTTTTCCACCAGTGATGATCCGGGTGCATCCAGCTTGTAGCGGTAGTGGTGGATGGCAAAGTGGTTCTCCTTCCTGCTTTTCAGGTCAACGGAGTAAACACCTTCCTGGCTGCCGACCCACAATGAGCCCTTGTCGTCGATGGTCATCCCGATGATACCCTGTATGCTGGAAAAAGATTGCCCGGGTGAAGGCACGATCAACGAGTGACTTCGCAGGTCGTAACAATAGAGCCCCTGGTTGGAGCCGATCCACATGCAGTGGTTGATGGTATCGTGCTGTAGTCCCCCGATCAGATCAATCAACAGTCCGGGATGATTGCCGGAATTAATTTTGAAAGTGGCTTTCTGAGCGGGATTCTTTCTGTCGATGACCGTAATGCCATATCCCCAGGTCCCCACCCACAGTCGCTCCCTGTCATCAAGGCTGAGCGCGCTCACCGAGTTGTGAGAGAGTTGCGTGGAAGAGCTTTCGGTAAAGTGAGAGAAGGTCGCATCGTCCTCCCTTTTCAGGTTCAGACCACCTTCAACCGTTCCCACCCAGAGTTGCGCATCCTGGTCCTCCAGGATGACATTCACCGGGTTCTGTGAGAGACTTCCCGTTGTCTGTTCGTTGTAGGTGTAGCTCTGAAAGCTGAGGTTCTTGGGTTTGATCTGGTTGATGCCGCCTGTTTCTGTTCCGCACCATACAATGTCGCCGGCATTGTAGAGACAGTTGATGAAATTGCTGTTCAATGCCTTCCCTTGAGCGGAGAGGTCTGCCACAATCTGTTCGAATCCGTCGGTAAGCGGGTTGAAGATATTGATCCCCCTGAGTGTTCCGATGATCAGCTGGTTTGTCTGTGACAAGGCTAGATCAGCGATGTAATTGTGTGAGATGGAGGCCGGGTCGGAAGGTCTGTTTTCATATATCCTTACCATATCTTCGTTTCTGAAGTATCGGTGCAGCCCGTGTACCGTTCCGATCCACACCTCGTTCTTGTCGGGCAGGATCCTGGTGATGATGCTGTTGTCTCTGAAGCTGAATTTCTTTGAGACCGGGAGTGCCCTCAACGCGTGGTTGTTGACATAAAGCTTGAAGATGTTGTCGTGGTAGCCGGCCCAGATATTGCCATCCTTGTCCACATCTTCCATCGCCACGAACCGCATTGATTGCAGGTTGTCAGGCAGTCGGAAGATGTCGGCAACCTCACCGCTCTCATTGAGCACGATTTTAAAGATCCGGTCGGTTAGAAGCCAGATGTCACCAGCACTGTCGATCATCACATTCTTGACCGGACTTTTCGTGAAAGAGACCAATGTGGGGTCGAAGTGGCGGAAGAGATCTTCCAGCCGCCGGTATTCGAGGTTCAGGATGTCCAGGCCGCCATCGGATGCAATCCAGAGTCGGTTGAAATTGTCCTCGCGTGCCATGTGTACCGCATTCCCCTTTAAGGAGAGGGGAGAGGTTGCCATGTGATAGTGAATGAATGAGAAGCCGTCGTAACGGGAGAGTCCGCTGCTGGTGGAGATCCAGATGAATCCTCTTTTATCCTGATAGATGTCATCGATCATGTCATGTAGCAGGCCATTCTCCATCGTGAGATAGGAGATGTTGAAGTTGTTCCCCGACAGATGCTGATACTGGGCAGCGGTCGACAGGGAGAGTGCGGTCATGAATAGCAGAAGCAGTCTTCTCATGGGTTCAGCGTGATCGTGGTTGCAAATGTAATGCAAATGATGTGAATCGTCAACATGCCTCCCCCCCCTCATCACATGTGACCGGTCTATTCCGCCTGCAAGACCATCACTGCCGGTTCCAGCCAGGGTGAGGTGAAGCGGATGCCGATCTCACCCGCCTCGCCGGTGGCCTGCACATAGGCCAGCAGACGTCCGTGGAAGACCCGGTGCCGGTTGTCGGTATAATCGCTCATGTCGCTGTTGTTGCTTGCTTCCAGACCGAGCAGCCTTGCCGGGCCGGTGACATGGCAGCTCACCTCGTTGTCTGACAGCATCACCGGGATGCCTTTTTCATCCACTACCTGCAGCACAACATGGGCCACCCCCCTCTCTTTACTGATCCGCTTTTCGGCCTGTACCAGCTGCAGGGCATGGGGACGGTGGGAGCTCTGAATGGTGTAAGCCGATACCTGTCGGTTCTCCTTGTCGAGACCCGCCACTTCCAGCTTGCCCGCCTTGTAGGGGATGTCCCAGTAAATAATGCCGGTCTGGTCGTCATACTCCTTTGTCTCGCCCACCACCATGCCGTTCAGCAGCAGTTTCGCCTTTGCGGCGTTGGTGTAGCAGACCACCCGGATCGACTCTCCTTCCCGGTAGTTCCATACGGGCCACGCGTCCATCGAAGGAACTCTCTCCACGTAGTTCGACTGGTTCCCTGTTTCAGTCTGCGACAAGACATCTCGCGACTGGCTGCGGGCACCTCTTCCCGGGGTGGGGTAGGTGCCCAGGTATGCCATCGGCTTGTCGGACCAGAGCGACTGTCTGAAAGATCCCCTTGGTTTGATGAACCCGCCGAAATCGAGTAACCCCGAATAGAAACCCCTTGAGGGCCATCTGCCCGATTCGCCGAGATAGTCGATCCCGGTCCAGAGGAACTGTCCGAAGACATGCTCCCGGTCCCGTGTGGCCTTCCATGCCGCCATGTCGTGCCGGTTTTCACTGCCATAGATCACCCGCTGTGGATACCTTTCATGGTCACTGTCATACTTGTCTTCGGTGTAATTATACCCCGCGATATCCAGCGCACCGGGATATTCGGTCTCGTTCGACATGGCCACACCGGCAAGGCCTGCCGTCACGGGTCGCGATGTGTCGTATGTTTTCACCACCTTCACCAGCCGTTTGGCGATGTCGCCCAGTGCCATCGCATCGGGTGCATCGGGGTTGTATCCCCCGTAGGAGGCCTGGGTGAATCCCGCTTTCTCTCCTCCCAGTACAGGATGTGAATAGGGGTCGTTGGGGTAATCCACTTCGTTGCCGATACTCCAGGCGAAGACGGAGGGATGGTTGCGGTCGCGCCGTACCAGGTCGGCCAGGTCAACCTCGCTCCATTCCTTGAAAATATCGAACGATCCCTGAAAGCCGGGTGTGCCCACGTTCCACCCTTCCAGCCACTTCCGTTTCGGGAATACCCATTCGTCATACATCTCGTTGAGCACCAACAGCCCCATCTCGTCGCACAGGTCGTAGAGATGGGTCGACTGTGGGTTGTGGCTGGTACGTATGGCATTCACGCCGATCTCCTTCAGCGTTTGCAGCCGTCTCTTCCACACCTCGCGCGGAACAGCCGACCCCAGCACGCCTGCATCGTGATGGATGCAGACACCCTTCACCTTCATCCAGACACCATTCAGTGCAAACCCCTTGTCGGGATCGAACCGGAAGGACCGGAATCCTGTACGGGTAAAGGTCTGGTCGGTGACCACCTTCCCTCTCATCACCGTAGTCTTCAACTCATACAGATTGGGGTCGGCGAGGGACCACAATGCCGGTTTGTTCACCTTTAAGGTGGTGGTCAGTTTGTTCCTGTCGCCCGGTTTCGCAACCAGCTTCTTCGACGTTTTCGCCACCAGTTTTCCGTCCGGTGAGAAAAGCTCGTTGATCAGATGCAATGCGGCATCGCCTTGCGTTTCGTTGTGGATGTCGACCTCCACGTTCAGCCTGTAGCCGTTTGTCGTCTCTTCCGGGTAGGCGTAGACACCCCATTGGGCAATGTGTACCGGGTTGGCATACACCAGCCAGACGTCGCGGTAGATGCCCGAGCCGGTGTACCAGCGTGAGTCGGCCGACTGGCTGTGATCGACCCGCACGGCAATCACGTTCTCCGCTCCATACCGGATATGGGGCGTCGCATCCATCATGAACGAGACATAGCCGTTGGGTCGTTTGCCCAGTGATGCTCCGTTCAGGAACAGCTCGCTGCGGTTGTAGACCCCTTCAAAATAGAGATAGACCTTCTGTCCCTCTTTGTCTGCCGGGACATTGATTGTCCGGCGATACCAGCCAATGCCACCGGGCAGGTAGCCTGTCGCACTGGCCAGGGTGGGGCTTAGCTGGCCTTTCACGCTCCAGTCGTGGGGTAGCGTGACCTGTTGCCAGCGCGAGTCGTCAAGTGAGACTGCCTCTCCCTCCTTCTGGTCGTTGAGGATGAACTTCCAGTTTTCATTGATCTTTTCCGGTTTGCCGAAGGAGACCTGCGCCCGGAGTGCCGGCATCACAAAGATGGCAAGTAGGATAACGGTAGTCAGCAGTTTTTTTTGCATCATTCTTTTATTTATCATCGTTCGTTTGACGATATGGTCACTTTGGATGGGATGTGTCATGATGTTCTATGTTTGTTTTCAAGCTCCATTCACTGCTTTAATCGTGCGGTAAGATCCCAGTTGTCATGCCATTTGAGCAGCGGCATGCCATCCTTGAACAGCACGGGAAGCCAGATGTATCTGCCGTCCACAGGGTGGTCGGGCCTCCATCTGTCTGCCATGAAGATGTAAGCATCCTTCATGCCCTGCACGGGTAGGATAAAGGTGCCCTGTGCATGAAAAGTGAGTTCGGCATCCTTTCCCCGGGCCGGATTGGGGTGTGATGTCCAGGGGCCCAAGATATGATTGGCGGTGAGCAGACGGGCCGCGTTGGGCTCCCAGCCGGTGCAACCGGAGGTGATCATGAAATAGCGTCCCTCTTTTTTGAAGATCGCCGGGGCTTCATTGTGCCCTCCCGGTGCCACACGCACATAGTTTCCGGTATGATCCAGGTAATCATCGGTCAATTCCGCAATATGAAGGGTCAGATTTTCTTCGGAGGCATAGATATGGTAGGCCTTGCCGTCCTCGTCCAGAAAGAGGGTCATGTCGCGCGACATCTGTCCCCCTGCAAGGTCGCGACGAACCAGTAACCCATCCTTGATGGCAGCCATCCATTCGGGTGTCCACCATTGGTTGAAGTGGGACGGCTGCAAACTCGAGTTTCGTTGTGCCTCCGTCATGTTCATCGGCCACACCCCCGCGTTCACCCTCCCATGCTTCAGCAGTGCATATGGACCCGTGATCCGGTCACTGACCGCGACAGCCACATGTGCCGCTTCGTATCCCCTGTCTTTGAGCTCCAGATGAAAGTACATCACAAACTTCCCTGTCCTTGCATTGTGAATCACCTTGGGTCGTTCAATGGTGCTCCCCTTTACCACGGGGTTCTCCCGGTCATCACTCACGGTGAATGCCACCCCTTCATATTTCCAGTTGTAGAGATCGTCGGATGAGTAACAGGTAATCCCCACGAGGGCCGCATTGGAGCGCTCACCCTTGTGCTCCCCAAACCAGTAGTATCTTCCTTCGTGAAAGAGGATGCCTCCTCCGTGGGCATTGATGTGCTTGCCCCGGTCGTCCCGCCAGATCGCTCCGGGGGTGAAGCTGCTTTTCGCGGTGCTGTATCTGACCATCTCGGAAGCGGCCAGCAGGAAGGCACCCACACCAAAATCGGCGGTGGTCTCGGGACCCACGTTGTGATGCTGGTCGGCCCTCTCGCCGATGGGCTGGACGTAGCCAACCACACCATTCTCCTGCAGCGCGGTGTGGGTGAGGTATCTCCATCCCCTTTCCACCACCGCTAAATGGTCCTTTTCAGCCAGCAGACCGTTGTTGATGCCCCAGAGGTATCCATAGAGGAAGAAAGCGGTACCGCTTGTCTCATATCCGGGCGCATGCTGCAGATCCAGGAGGCTTCGTGACCAGTATCCTTCTTCCTGCTGCGCGGTTTTTAGGGCTGTAGCCATCTTTTGAAACATCTCCACATATTCGTCGCGGTGGGGATTGTCTTCGGGCAGATCTTGCAGGACTTTGGCGAGAGCCGCAAACACCCAACCGTTGCCCCGTGCCCAGAAATCCTTCTTCCCGTTTGCCGTCTGATGTTTCGGATAGATGTACTTCGCATCTCTGTAAAAGAGCGCGCTCTCTTCATCATACAGCAGCTCCCTGGCATGGCTGAAGTAGTCGTGTAATTTTTCCAGATAAAGCCTGTTTCCGGTGATTTGATACAGCTTTGTCATCACCGGCATCACCATATAGAGGCCGTCGGCCCACCACCAGTAGTCGTTGCGGGGTGTGCCCATCTGATATTCCATCACATCAATGGCACGGGCAATCTTGTGATCCGCCGGATCCAGCTGGTAGAGATCGGCATATACCTGGAAGCAGGTCTGCCAGTCACCGAAGAGCACATAGTCGTCCGTTTCACCGTATGCGTATTTCCAGCTGTCGCGATCGTCCGATTTGGCCCCTTTCCACTCGTTCTGTTCGGCCCACTCCGCGGAATATGCCTTGTATGCCTCATTCCCTGTCACTTCATACGCTGCCATGTTGCCGGTATGATAGGCGGCCCGGTGCCAGAACGCATTGCCATGCTTCGGGTTGTGGGTCTGCCAGTAGTGGTTTACCCTGTTCAGCAGGGCGAGTGCTTCTGTTTTGGTTTCCAGCGGATGAGTGGTTGTTTCTTGTGCCTTCACAGATGAACTGCATCCATTCATAACGATCATGATGAACCATGCAGTGAGTCGGACAATCGTGTTGTTTGTATTCATCGTACAAAGATATATGAGATTTCTTTCCCAGCTTCGATTCCTGTGCCGTTGACACTCGCCTTTTCAGCGTGCTCAGATTTCATCGTGCATGTAATTTGCATCCGGGTCTCCATTGTTGTCAACGTGCCTTGTTGCGCAAAGGTAGAAAAGGAGATCAAGAAGAGACTCCAATTATCGCCGAAAAAGGTGGAAATATGAGGAGAAATGAGCCTCACCCGTTTGTTGTTGGCATCCGAATGCATTTTGACCGGGCGCCCCATGTGCGGATCTCAACTGCAAACGGCCAGAAAACATGAGGGTGTTCAAATTGTTGCAACTTGAACACCCTCCTTGTTTGACATGGTCGAATGCTATTGCGATTAATCGATTTTATCTTCGTCCGCAACGGCATCTTCCCAGTTGCTCCACATTTCCACCGAGTCATCATAACCATCGTAGCCAAAGTTCTGTCGAAGAGTGGCATTGATGTTGGCCGTAATGGCTGCATTCGGAATGGGCCAGAATAGATTGTGCTTGTCAACCTGATAGGTTAAGTTCACTTTTGATAGAATGGTGCCCTTATTGAAAAGACTGTAACGAGTCAATCGCTTGAACCAGTAACTGCCACCGGCAAGATCGGTTCCGCTCTGTTTATCCCAGGTGTCAATGTTGTATACATCTCCCCATTCGTCGGGTTGGCCGCTTTTGGCCAGACACCAGGAAATACGTGTTAACTCTGGTTGACGCCACTCCTCCATATAGAGTTCACGGGCACGTTCATCCGCAATATCCCCTATCGTGACCGTGTTGAACATCTTCATCGCATTTGCGCGACTGCGAATCATATTCACGTCCTGGGCGGCACCTGTCGCATTTCCTTGATAGAACCTGGCTTCGGCACGCAACAGATAGGTCTCGGCCAGTCGAAACAGATACATGTTCCCATTGGAGGGATAGGTGCCTTTGGTTGCACCGTTGAATTGATTCGCATTTTTGTTTTCTTCCGCACTTACATCGAGGATGTACATCTTATAGAGAGGAATGGGGTACCAACTGCGGATGGTGTCTTTACACAGGAGAGTGCCCTTGGCAATCAGTACGTTCCCCTTGTCATCCACGTAATCCTCGGTAGCAAACAGTCGCATGTGCTCGCCCCTGAATTTGGAGTTGGGTCGGTTGTATTTGAGGTCTTCCATTTCAACCCAGTTGCCAATGGCCCGGTTGTGACGCAAATCTTGCGTGTCCACCTCGCCATCATAGATCCAAATGGTTTTATTGAAGTGATGGGATGTGCGGAAGCATCCGATGCCTCGTCCCAGTACACGCAACCAGTCAAGCTCCTTCTTGTAATTGCCGTCGTTACGCGACCAGTTGTAGGTGGGGGCACTCAATCCTGCCGGATCCATGATGTCACCATTGGACCAATGAACACCTAATGCACGCATGGTTACATAAGCAGTGAAGTTCTGATCGTTGTAATTTAAGACAGGAAGAATGGTTTCCTTGTTGGAAGGAGCCGTGATATTCTCACCCCGATGCAGATCCCAGAGTACATTTCGCTGTACGCTCCAGGTATCCGGATTCCCGGAGGGCACATTGGTGCCGAATGGCGCTGTCATCAATGCAAGTCCATGATTCTGGATCAGGTCGGTTGCCATGTTTTCAGCCTTCCCGAACTCGCCGGTCACCATGTAACACTTGATTAACAGCTGCATGCAAGCCTCCTTGTTTACCGCCCCATAGTATGGCATCTCCTGCTGGGATGGAACATGCTCGACAGCGAACTCCAGATCATGCACCAACATCTCGAAGATGGCTTCCTTGCTGGTTGACTTGTAGTTTTGCTTTGGCACTTCGATGATTTTTGTCACCAACGGGATGTCACCAAACAGAAGGACCTGATGGTAATACTTGTAGGCACGATGGAAGTAGGCACGTCCCTTGTAGGCATTTCGGGTCGCATCGTCCAGTCCCTCCACCTTGTCCACATAGGAAAGGACCGTATTTGCATACTTGATGCCATTCCAGGCCTCATTCCAGAAGCGCATCATTGCATTTGAATCACCCCCCGTGTTCATGCCCGATGTGGGCGAGATCTTATTGGCAAAGTCATCCATGATCCCCCCGCCGGCATCCGTTTTTGCATACAACCCCACATCGCTCATGATATAGAGTGAAGCAATGGGGAGTACATTCCAGTTGCCATCCATGAGCATGGTCTTATAATGCAGGTCACACATGGCAAGGGCCGATTTCAATCCGGCTTCGGTGGTATAGGTGGTTGTGGGTTCGTAAAAGGAGAGGGGATCCTGCTTGAGGAAGTTGTCGGTACAACCCACCTGTGTGGCCAATGTCACGATGGCCATAGAGACCAGTAATGTGTTCAATATGTTCGTTTTCATTTTGAGTTTCATTTGATGTTTTTACTTGATTCTCAATTGTTAGAGGGTTATATTCAAGCCCAAATTGAAATCGCGAGTGGCAAGTCCCCCGGTTTCAGGGTCGCCATATTCCCAGTTAGAAATGGTGAGCAGGTTGTTGCAGCTTGCCGTTACACGTATTCGCTCGACTTGAAATCTGGAAGTAATCGTTTGAGGCAGGGTATAGCCCAGTGTAATGTTGTCAAGTCGGGCAAAGCTGCGGTTGTAAAGCCTGTCTATGCCGCCTGCCAGACCGGTATTGGGTCCTTTAGCGTTCAAACGCGCATATTTGTTTGTCGGGTTGTCGGGTGTCCAATACTCCTTTTGCGGCACATTGAATGCGTTTGTCACTTCCGATCCGCCATTGTCTTGGTTCAGCCAGTAGCCATGACGGCTCTTGTGTCCCATGTAAGAGTAGAGCGAGAAGGAGAAGGTGAAGTCCTTTAAAAAGGTGAAATCATTGCGCATGCTCCAGTGTATGGGTGGTCTCGTGGTGCCCTGGAAAGTCTTGTCGTTGTCATTGTACACAGGGACCTGTGTGCCATCTTCGAGGATCCGGTCATCTTCCGTATAAATGTTCTTCACCTTGATGTCACCGGGAACCTGACCTACCAGAGCCGCCGCAGCGATATCATCGGGTGTATTCTGCCAGATGCCATCCGTCTCGTAATACCATATCTCACCAATGGGCTTTCCAATGAACCAGCCATTTGCCGTATCATCCTTCTCGTTGCCCTCCTCGTCGTAATCGTAATAAATGTGGTTGATCCGGTTGTTGTTCAACGAGAACCCGACAGTTGTATCCCATGTGAAATCTTTGTTTCGAATGTTGTTTGATGTCAATGCAATTTCAAACCCCTTGTTCTCTACTTCACCAAGGTTGGTGGTGATGGATCCAAAGCCGGTGAAGCTTGGCAGACGCTGCGACATGATCATGTCGGTCGTCTTCTTGTAGTAGTAGTCGAGACTTCCTGTCAATCGATTATCCAACAGTACGAAATCCAGTCCCACATTGTAAGCATTTGTCTTTTCCCATTCCAGGTTGGGTGAAGCCAAACGATCCATGAACAATGAGTTGACCACGGTGGACGTGCCATTGTTGAAATAGACCATTGAACTACCTAGGGTGAGGTTGGCAAGGGTCCTGTAGACATCCCCGAATTCACGGTTTCCGTTGCTGCCCCATGACAGTCGCAGCTTGGCCATATCCAGCCAGTTCTGGGTTCCTTCCATGAATCTCTCGTTTGAAAAGACCCAGCCCAGACCCACTGATCCGAAGTTACCCCAGGGGTTGTTGACGCCAAAACCGGAGTAGCCGTCGCGACGAAAAGTGCCGGTAAACATATAGCGGTCGTTGTAATTATAGAACAGGCGACCCAAATAAGATGCCGCGGTATAGTGGCTGTCATTCGTTGAAAATGAACTTTGCTCCTTGTTGCCACTTGAAGTGTAATGGAAGCCGAGCGCATCGGTGGGATCGAGATTGCGGGCATTGATGTTGTCGCTCCAATGGAAATGCTCTTCGGCCTCTTGTACCAAAGTCACCGTGAAGTTATGCAGCTCGTTGAAGGATCGATCCCAGACAATGGTATTGTTCAGGTTCCAGTCGAAGTTCTTGGCATGACCGCGGTTGACGCCCCGATCAGCAGCAGAAGAGTTGGGCAGGGAGGAGGACATGAAATAGCGGTCATAGAACCATTGGTAGCGTGGAGCTATATTGAAATGGTAACTGAATCCGAGAGGCAATGTGATTTTACTATTGAAGATGGTGTTTAAAACGGTATAGCCCTTCTCCAGGTCGTAGTACAGACGATCGAGGTAATAGTTATAGCCGCCATTGGTTGCCTGACCGCTCATCGGGTACTGTTGATACCCGCCATCATCCGTGTACAATGAGGCATAGGGTGAGTTGCGCAGCATGTTGTTGTCCCAATAGTTGTTCCCCAACGACACCTGGATGTCACCGTCGGAGCGGTCCTGGAAATTGACGTTGATGCCCATCTCCAGCCAGTCGGTAATTTTGGAGTTCAGCTTCAGGTTGGAACGGAACGCATGGTATTCGTTGCCCTGCACGGCACCTTCGTTGTCCACATATCCAAAAGAGAAGTAATGGTTCACCCGGTCGTTTTCACCCGATATGCTCACATTGTAGTCTTGGTTGAACCCGCTCCTGAAGGTCTCGTCGTGCCAATCGAGTGATCTCCCCGCCAGGTAGTTGTCATAGACGAGCTGTGAGTTGTTCAGTTGCAACCGGCGCGCATACAGACTTTGGTATGATTCGCCTTCCGAAGGGCCGAAGCCGCTTTTCCCGGTAGTGGTGGCCCACAGGTTCTTTTCACTTTCGTTCAGCGCATCCGGATTGTTGAAGTAACCGTCAGGGTATACCAGTTCACCGCTATTTGTGTCAACCGCGTTGTAGTAACCGTAGAGATTATCGGATCCCCTGCCATAGGTGAAGTTCATCATGTACCAATCTTCGCGATATCGCATATAGTCGCTCGCATTGAAATAGTCACGATAAGCCGATTTGTTGCTTAGACTCCAGTTTGTGCTCACCTGGATGACCGGTTTGCCTCTTTTGCCTTTTTTCGTGGAGATGATGATGACACCTGCAGCCGACTTGGCTCCATAAATAGCGGCTGAAGAGGCATCCTTCAGTACGTCGATCTGGCCGATGTCATCGGGGTTGATCTCGGAGAGCTCGCCGTAAAAAGCCATCCCGTCCAGCACGATCAGCGGACTGGCACTTGTCCCCAGTGAGTTTTGACCGCGTAACAGAATGGATGCACCGCTGCCCTTGGCGGATGCATCGTAGCCAATCTGAAGACCGGGTGTGCCACGCAGCAGGTCTTGCACCGATTGCGGATTCTGGTCGGCGATCTTGGCAGGATTGATCTGTATGACCGCCCCGGTAAGGTCTTTCTTGCGCATCGTGCCATATCCAACCACAACCACCTCATCGAGACTCTTCGTGTCTTCCATCAATATGATCGACAAAGGTTGTTCCGTGACAGTCACTTCCTGGCTAATGTAACCGATGTAGCTGATCAGAAGCGTCACTCCCTGTTGCGCGCTCATAGTAAAGTTGCCCTCCACATCAGTGATGGTGCCATTGGAAGTCCCTTTTTCCAGGATCGTTGCACCAATAACGGGTTCCCCATTCAGGTCTGCCACGTGCCCGGTCACTCTGTTTTGTGCGTATGTCATCAAACAACAGAAGCTGACGACAATGCTCATGATAAGTGTTTTGAATTTGCTCATAGTTTCATAGATTTCATTCGTGATAAATAATTGTTCTGCATACTGTTCATTGAATCAAATGTGGTGTCATCATACAAAAGAAAAAACCATTTATTAACGGATCATTGGAGTTATTTATATAAAATTGTATAAAACGCAACCTTATGATGCAAAAATAGGTTCATTAATGTTTTAATTACTCAAATTATCATTAATAAAGTTGGAAAAATAGATAAAGTGATTGCTCTGTTTCAGGAAAGCAGGGATGCGAAAATGAATTCTAAAAGTTTATGACTATTTTTGTATGAATCAAGTTGCTGAACCGTTCGTTTGTTGTGATTGAATCTATGTGTCGATTCCTCAAATTGCTCCCTTTTCTCTGTTTCATTGCCTTTCCTCAACCTTCAACGGGTGAGAGCAGTCTCCCACAGCCCGCCTTCCGGATTTTGAACACCACGGAGGGCCTGCCCACCAGCGAGATTCAGAAAGTGTTTCAGGACAGTGAGGGATTCATGTGGTTTGCCACCCGCAATGGACTCTGCAGGTACGATGGGTACAGGATCACGGTCTTCAGGTCCGATTTGCCCAACAGCCACCGGCTGACCGATAACAATATCTTTTGTCTGGGTGACGACATGAAGGGCAATCTCTGGATTGGGACTGCCAGTGGTGTCAACCGCTTCAACAAAGCCCTCGGCGAGTTTGAGGAGATCCCCATTCGCAACAGCACCAGCAAGGTGGTGGCTGCGATCTTGATCACCAAAGCGGGTCGTATTCTCATCGGGCTGGATGATGGTCTCTTTGTCTATGAGGAGGAGTCCCGTAGTTTTGTGCACCATGCCACTTGCCACATGGGTGATATCCCGATCACGTCACCGGTGAAAACGATCTGGGAAGATCATCGCAATGAGCTATGGATCGGTACCTGGAACAGTGGGCTCTATCGCATTGATCCCAACCGCAACATCGTCTATCTCTATCCCCGGCTCAATGCGCGAAATTCGGCACATGTCATTTATCAGGATAGCAGGCAACGACTCTGGGTTGGCAGCTGGGAGTGCGGACTGCATCTGCTGGAGAATCCATACGAACCCGATCGGCTGAGATGGAAGACCTATCTGCATGATCCCTCCCTGGCCAGCAGCTTGTCGGATAACATTGTGTATGATCTGTGTGAGGATCCGCAGACAGGAGCGCTCTGGGTTGGTACCCGCAGTGGACTCAGTATCATGACGGATGAGCAACCGGGAGGATTCATCAATTACAGCACATTCCATGAGACCAACCGTTTGCCCAACAATGAAATCAACTCCATCGAGGCTGACAACAGCGGGAATATCTGGATCGGCTCCATCGGAGGTGGTGTGTTCTATACCAATACGCTGAAACCAAAGTTTGATTTCTTCCAGGTCCATCTGCCTGAGATGCCCACTGCGGCCATCCGCTCCATTTACCTGAATGGTCAGGATCAGATGTGGCTGAGTGTGGGTACCTATGGCATCGTCTTCTATGATCCCCATGACCGGCAGATGGTACCGCAAAGTGAGCTTCCCGAATTCAGTGCGCTGAAACAGACCACTGTCTATGATATCTGTTCATGCAACGGGGATGAGCTGCTGTTTGCCACCTATGGCGATGGACTGTGGCACTACCGGAAAGGAGCGCCTGTAAGTACCTATACCACCATGAACGCAGCATTCATCCGTGAGAACCGGATCCGATCGCTGTATGTGGACCGGAACCGGAACTGGTGGATAGGCACACAGTCGGGATTGGGTGTGCGTCTGAGTGACGGTAGCGGATATGTTTTCGACCGGATAAGAGTGGAAGAGCGGGAACTGGAGAATGCCACCATGCTTCACATGACGGAAGATGAGCAGGGCAGAATATGGATCGCGACCATCAACAACGGGCTGATCCGTGTGGAAGGAGATCCAGGCAAACGGGATGAATTGCATTTTCGAAACTATTCACGTGAGAATCAGCGGATCACCTCCAATACCCTGAATGTGCTGTTTCTGGACTCTTCCAATCGTCTTTGGGCAGGAGCGGAGAGCGGCAAGCTCTACCTCTGGCACGAAGAGAGCGATCGGTTTGTGGACAAAACACCCCGCTTCCCTATTCTGGGGAGCATGATCAACTCCATCGAGGAGGACAGCATGGGACATCTCTGGATCGGCACCAATGTGGGTCTGGCAAGGCTTCTGTTTGACGAGCAGAATGAGCTGGCCGCCTATCGGATCTTCAGCACGGCCGATGGCCTGCAGGACAATTTCTTTATACCCAAATCCTCTTTCAGCCACAAGGGGCGGTTCTATTTTGGCGGATACAAGGGGCTGGCCTGCTTCACGCCAGGGATGATCGATGCAGAAATTGTGCCGACTCCTTTTTACATCACCGACATACAGATAATGAACCGTTCATTTACTGAGTTGTCTCCCGAGATAACCCGCACGGTTTCGGCACTTGTGCCCACCTTCACCGACGGGATCACCATCAAGCACAGCCACAACAATTTCAGCATTCACTTTGCCTCCCTCAATTATACCAATCCGGAGCTCACCCGTTATGCCTACAAGCTGGCCGGCTTCGATCAGGAGTGGCGATACAGTGACGCCAGTCACAATGCTGCGCACTACAACAACCTGCCTGCCGGGAGTTACACTTTTCTGTTGCGGGCGACCAATCATCATGGTACATGGAACAATGAGACCAGAGCGCTGAATGTGGAGGTGTTGCCGCCCTTGTGGCTCACCTGGTGGGCATTTGTGGTCTATGCGCTGCTGTTGTTTCTGATCGGTTACCTGATTTACCGTAACATCACAAACCGTGTGCAGCTGCGCAATCAACTGCGATACAAGGAGATTGAACGATCGAAGGCTGAAGAGCTCAACCATGCCAAGCTGCAGTTCTTCACCAACATCACCCATGAGTTTCTCACGCCGCTCACCATTATCTCAGCCACTGTGGAGGAGATACAGCATGGATCGTCACGGGATGAGGGCCTCTATGCGACGCTCACCCGCAACATCACCCGGTTGACCCGTTTGTTGCAACAGATCCTTGAATTCAGGAAAGCTGAATCGGGCAACCTGCAGTTGCGTGTCTCCTACGGAAGTATCTCCGACTTTGTCCGCACCTCCATCGATGCTTTCAACCCGTTGATCCGCCGGAAGAAGATGCATTTCTCCTTTCTCATCGATCCGGAGCGGATCGACGGTCTGTTCGATCCGGACAAACTGGACAAGATACTCTACAACCTCCTCTCCAACGCGGCCAAATATGTGGAGGAGGGTGGAACCGTTCAGCTCACCCTCACCTATGAGACAGCGGTGATGGATCAGATACGTCTATCGGTGAAGGATGATGGTGCCGGCATATCCGCTGATGCGCAGCAGTTGTTGTTCAAGCGGTTCTATGAGGGAGACTATCGGCAGCACAAGACCACCGGTACCGGTATCGGTCTTTCATTGGTGAAGGAGCTGGTGACCCTCTCGCACGGAACCATCGAGGTGGTGAGTGAACAGGGTATGGGGAGTGAGTTCATCGTGATCCTGCCCATCGACATCTCCTACTTCGATGAATCGGAGATCGACCTCCCCCACAATCGAGAAGAACAGGAGCTGCCTGAGGATAAGCCGCTTCCCGATAGCGGAGTGTCAGCCAGTGTGGCAAACAGAGGCAGCCTGCCTTCGGTATTGGTTGTGGAAGACAACGATGATATCCTGCAATTGATGCAGCGGTTGCTGCGCATCGATTACCAGGTCTACACGGCCACCAATGGCAAGGAGGCACTGGTGATGCTGGAACATGAGAAAATCGATCTGATTGTCTCGGACATCATGATGCCCGAGATGGACGGAATTGAACTGAGCCGTTTGATCAAGAACAACATCGAGTTCAGCCATGTTCCCATCATCCTGCTTACGGCCAAGAGTGATGAGAAGGACCGCGCCGATGCATACGAGTCGGGGGCCGATGCATTTATCAGCAAGCCCTTCAACCTGAATGTGCTGCATGCCAGAATCAAAAACCTGCTGAAGAACCGTGAACGGGTTGCGCACGATTTCAAGAGCCAGCTGGTGTTCGACATGAAAGAGCTGCACATCACCAATCTCGATGAGACCTTCCTTCAGAAAGCGATTGATTGTGTGAACCATCATCTGGATGACTCCGAATTTGACCAGCAGCAGTTCTCGGAAGAGATGGGGGTCAGCAAGTCGACCCTTTACAACAAGTTAAAAACGCTCACCGGGTTAAACACCTCCGCCTTCATCACCAACATACGGATGAAGGCAGCCTGCCGGATCATGGATCAGAACAGTCAGATCCGGGTCTCGGAGCTGGCCTATGCAGTGGGTTTCAACGATCCCAAATACTTCAGTTCCTGTTTCAAGAAGGAGTTCAACATGCGTCCCACGGAATATCTGGAACGTTTCACCGGAACCATCGAACGTTAAGGGAGCAACTCGATCTCATCCTGTGTGAGCTTGCGGTCATAGACCGACAGCTTCTCAATGACGCTTGCCGGATAACCGACATACAGCTCGTCGAGCAGCAGGTCGTTGATGGGGAGTGATTGGTCGAGTAGCCCGTCGATGTAACTGCGGAGCCTCCCATTATCATAACTGATCACAAGCTTGAAATGACGCATGCTCTCGGGGGTGTGCCATTTGCCGTTGGTGGCTCTTCCATGCTTTTTCCAACTATCTGAGCGGGCCAGGATGTTTGTGCTCATGAAACGGGAGTTGCCATCGGTGAAGCCGGGTCGGGGCAGCTCCTCATCGCTGATCAGATAGGTTAGACCCGCAAAACGGATGATCTCACCACCTGTCGCCTCTTCCGGAAGCTGGATGGTCATGGCCAGCGTGAATGAGTCGGACTCCTTTAGCCGTATGTTATCCTCGGTCAGCGCGTTCGCATCCTGTTGTTGCTGCTGATAGATCAATCCCTTCCCGCTACCGACCGTGTTCCGAGGCAGGAATATGCCGGTGCGGATGGCTGTGGGAAAGCCTTCCGGTCTCTCTTTGCTCACGATCCAGTCGTAGTATTCGCCCTGCATCCATGCCAGCGAAGCGGTTCCTTTCAGACCTGCAATGGCATAGGGGCGGATGTTGTTGGCTGGCGAATCGAAGGTGAGCTGCTCAACGCTGCGCGTACCTCCATCGGGGGACACGGTGTACTTTGTCAGTTCGTATACTTTTCCATGTTTCCCCGTCACCGGCACCGATCCGTAGATCACTTGCGGATCATCCTTGTCGATGGTCATCCCGCCACTGTAGCATCGCTCGATGTCGGGCGACTGGTGGAAATGACCACCCGCATTGGCGAGGAATGTCTTCTTCCACCCGCTGCCGTTCCATCTGACATGGTAGTAATCATGCGAGCTCTTTGTTTCATCGATCCCCACCATCGCGATCACCGGTGTCTCATCCTGATCGAGCACCAGCTCCCATATCCAGTTGCGCTGGGGGGTGCTGTCGACCACTGCATAGGGGTATTGCTCCCGGTACAGGGGGGTGATGTCTACCTCATGCAGGGGTGAACTGCCAATCTGAGAAAGTATATTCCCTGTGATATCGCTCAATTCATATGAATGGATATCAATGCTGTTGAGATAGATCCAGTTCTCGCTCTGGTTGTCGGGGTGGTTCGTGGTGTAGGCAAGGTAGATCCTGTCTTTGCCGTTGGTGGCATACCTGGCGTAGGGCCTTACTCCCGGAGCCCCTTTCATGGAACGGACAACCTGATGGGGACCCCAGTCGAATGCCACCCGGTCCTGCTCGTCGGGGAGGGTCAGTCGCGCAATGGTGGGATGCCAGCCGATGCCGCGCCAGCAGAGATAGATGTGTTCCGGATCATCGGAGAGTATGAAGGGAGAGGGGTAGGTGGTGTTGTGGTCTGTTTCCAGCCGCATCTCATCACCGAGGGTGGCGATGTCGCCCGGCTCCCGTGATATGCGGTAGTAGAAACAGGACTCATCGGTGTGACGGGAGTAGAAGATCATGATCCGCTCGTCGGGCAGCACCAGGAAAGTGGGGTTGTTGTGGTCATCCGGCTGAAACCAGGAACGAATCAACACCTCCGTACGGTCGTTCGTGAGATGGTTGATTTGTGTGGCTTTGATCGATCCATGCAGATCAATGCAACCGATGTAGCTGCTGTGGATGGTGCCGTTCTCGTTCTCATAATGGAGAGCCCGCGGATCGGCAAACCAGCACCAGGCGCCCTCATCGGTGAGGGTGCTGACGGTGATTCCCCTGTGGCTCGAGAGGGAGCCCTGCCAGCTCCCGCATGCGGTGAGCGTGAGGAGGAGGGAGAGGATGCAATGAGTCGCTTTTTGCATTGTGCGATCCGTTATCAGCAAATCAAGCCAGATAGCTTCCGCTAAATGGCTTGATTGCTATTGTAGGTGGCAAGAATGTAGCTGTTCCGTTACCACAGGAAGATATAAATCAATGTCACCAGCAGGCAGATGCCCAAGGCACCCAGCGCGAATCCCTTGTCGGTCTTGAACAGTGTCAGATCGAACGGTACTGCTTTCTTGTCCTTGTAGATGTCGTTGGCATTGGAGAACAGGAAGAGCGAGATGGAGAGGATCAGCGACCCGAAGAAGAAGAAGGCTTCAAACCCGATGTTTTCAAGGTAGATCACCCATTCGTTGCTGCTGCCTCCCACGAGCATAATCTTGTGGATAGCAGCCGACAGGATGAACAACAGCGCGAAGAAGAGTGTGAAGCGGGCCCATTTGAGCATCTTTTTCCGATCCTCACCTGTCGCCTTTTCGGCAGCGATACGGGCGCTGTCCACATAGGTGATCGCTACGAAGACTGCGAAGAGAATGATGAAGATATAACCCATTCGGAACTGGAACGGCATGTCGGGCAGTGCGATCTTGAACAACACCCCCATGGGGATGGTAAGAATTGAGGTCCAGATGGCCGCTTTTGAGGAAGCGCGCTTCCAGAGGAGACCCAGACCGAAGACCACGATGATGCCCGGATAGATGAATCCGGAGTACTCCTGGATGTACTGGAATGCCTGATCCAATCCTCCAAGGAGCGGCTCTACGGCGATGATGGCGATCACCAGTGCCAGCAGGGCGGTGAGACGACCGATCCGCACCAGCTGCTTGTCTGTGGCATTCTTCTTGATGTGTTGTTTGTAGATATCCATCGTGAAGATGGTGGAGGTAGAGTTGAGCATCGATGCCAGTGATGAGATCACAGCTGCCGCCAGTGCCGCAAAGGAGAGTCCCTTGATGCCCACCGGCGCGAAGTTACGGATCAGCCATGGGTATGCATCGTCGGAGACGTTGATCGATCCGGAGAGGTCGAAGTAACCCTGCTGTATGCCAGGGATATCCTGCGGATAGTTGAACATGATGAAGGCGGTCACGCCGGGAATCACCACGATAAAGGGAATCAATATTTTCAGGAAACCTGCAAAAATAAGCCCTTTCTGTGCCTCGTTGATGCTCTTGGCAGCAAGTCCTTTCTGAATGATGTACTGGTTGAAACCCCAGTAGCCGATGTTTGTGAGCCACACGCCGCCCACGATGGCAGCGATGCCGGGCAGGTCACGGAAGGCGTCGGGTGATTTCGATTTGTCGACGATCAGGTTGAAATGGGTGTCGTTGGGGATGCTCTTCAGTTTGTCGAAGATAATTGTCATCCCATCCCAGGCGCCCTTGCCTTCGCCGGATACCGCTTCCAGTGCGAAGTAGGCTGTCACCAGTCCGCCCCCGATGAGGAAGACCACCTGCAGCACATCGGTCCAGGCAACGGATGCCAGACCGCCGTAGATGGAGTAGATGCCGGCTACGAAAAAGAGTATCAGTACAATCTGCATGCGGTAACCCTCCAGTCCGAGGATCTGTTCGATGGCGATTGATCCCAGCCAGGCCACCGAGGTGAGGTTGACAAAGATGTAGAGGAAGAGCCAGAAGACAGAGAAAGCCATGCCAACCCCGTCACTGTACCGTTCACGCAGGAACTGCGGGATGGTGTAGATTCGTCGCTTCAGCATCACCGGCAGCAGGAACTTCGCCACGATGATCAGGGTTACCGCGGCCATGATCTCATAAGCCGCCACGCAGATACCGATCTTATAACCGGAACCCGACATGCCGATAAATTGCTCGGCGGAAATGTTGGCAGCGATCAGCGATGCGCCTACTGCCCACCATGTGAGCTTGTTGCCAGCCAAGAAGTAGTCGTTTGCAGTCTTCTGTTCCCCTTTTTTGTTTCTGGAGAGAAAAAGACCCAAGCTGACTAGAAGTACCATGTAAATCCCGACGATGACAAAATCAATCGTCTGAAATCCAGAATTGTTCATTGCAGTTGAGATTTGATTGTATTACGATTTATTGTGTTTCTACAAAAAAAAATGGCCATTGAATGGCCAAAGTTAGGAAAAAAAATCAAATAACAACATTTGTTGAGGGATTTATGTGTACAGATGACACCACCCTGCCCGAAGGGTCCGCATTTTTTCGAAATGCCTCGTCCCACTCCAGTGCCACGGGGGTGCTACAGGCTACCGAGGGCACCGATGGGACACAGCGGGCGGCACTGTCGGAGGGGAAGTGTTCGGCGAAGATGGAGCGGTAGAGGTACTCCTCCTTGCTCAGGGGAGGGTTGATGGGGAAGCGATAATGCACACTCCGCATCTGCTCGTCGCTTACCTCCCTGTTGGCGATCTCTTTGAGGGTGTCGATCCAACCGTAGCCAACTCCGTCGGAGAACTGTTCCTTCTGACGCCAGGCCACCTCTGCGGGCAGGTAATCGGCAAATGCTTCGCGCAGGATGTGCTTTTCAATCTTGCCATTACCGGCCATCTTATCCTTCGGGTTGAGGCGCATCGCCACATCAAGAAACTCCTTGTCGAGAAAAGGAACCCGTCCTTCCACTCCCCAGGAGGCGAGCGATTTGTTGGCTCGAAGGCAGTCGTACTGGTGCAGCTTGCCCAGCTTGCGTACCGTCTCCTTGTGAAACTCCTCCGCGTTGGGTGCCTTGTGGAAATAGAGGTAACCGCCGAAGATCTCATCGGCACCCTCGCCCGAAAGCACCATCTTGACTCCCATCGACTTGATGAAGCGGGCAATCAGGTACATCGGGGTGCTGGCTCGCACGGTGGTCACGTCGTAGGTCTCGATGTGGTAGATCACATCACGGATGGCGTCGAGTCCTTCACGGATGGTGTACTCCAGCTCGTGGTGTACCGAACCGATATGGGCCGCCACCTTCCTGGCTGCTGCCAGGTCGGGTGATTCCTTCAGGCCGATGGCGAAAGAGTGGAGTTGGGGCCACCAGGCATCCTCCATGTTGTCACTCTCAATCCTTCGGGAGGCAAACCGTTTGGCGACAGCCGAGATGATGGAGGAATCGAGTCCTCCCGAGAGCAAAACCCCATAGGGCACATCACTCATCAACTGTCGTTGTACGGCCGACTCGAGTGCTTCCCGCAACTGGTTCACATCGGAACTGTTTTCCTTCACCGCTTCGTAGTCGGACCACTCGCGCTGGTACCACTTTTTCGTTTCTCCATCGCTACTGTAATAGGAGTGTGCCGGTGGAAACTCCTCAATGATGTGACAGTAGCCCTCCAGTGCTTTCAGCTCCGAGGCCACCCAATAGGCGCCATCGTGGTCCCACCCCTGGTAGAGGGGGATGATGCCGAAGTGGTCACGCCCGATCAGATAGACATCCTTCTCCATGTCGTAGAGGGCAAAAGCGAAGATGCCGTTCAGCTCCTCCAGGAAGTGGGGCCCCAGTTCGCGGTAGAGCGGCAGGATCACCTCGCAGTCCGACTCGGTCTGAAACGCATAGATCCCTTCGTACCGCTTTCGTATCTCCCGGTGGTTGTAGATCTCACCGTTCACTGCCAGCACCAGCTTACCGTCACTGCTTACCAGCGGTTGCTTACCCGAAGCCGGATCGACGATCGCCAGACGTTCGTGTGCCAGAATGGCACGGTTGCAACTGAAGATGCCCGACCAGTCGGGTCCCCTGTGACGCACCTTTTTAGCCATCTCCAGCAATTGCGGCCGCAGTTGCTCCTCTTCTCGTTTTATATTGAATGTACAGACGATTCCACACATGGTTGTAAGTTGTTTGGTTGGTAAGTTGGTAGCCTGATTGGTTTTTTGGTTCAAAGTTCAATGTTTGATGTTTCTGAACCAGGAACCAATAACCCAGACAGTTTAACGTTTATATTTTTTCGTTGTTTTGCAACAGTCGGTGGATATCCTCGGCGACCTTGCGACCCGAGGCGATCGCCTTCACCACGAGGCTGGCGCCCATCATGGCATCGCCAGTGGCAAAAACCCGTGCCACGCTGCTGGCATGCCCCTTGTCCACCGACACGTTGCCACGCACATCGTAGGCCACACCCAGCTCATTGAGCAGTCCCTCCTGCACGGGATGCACGAAGCCGAGGGCCAACAGCACCAGCTGTGCCGGGATGGTTTCACGATTACCGGAGGAGACCATTGTGAAACGGTTTTTCTCATCCTTCTCCCAGCTGATTTCCTCTATCGTGGCTGCCTGCACCGCTCCCTCTTCTCCATGGAAGGCGAGTGTGTTGATCTGCCAACGACGGGTGCATCCCTCCTCGTGGGAGGAGGAGGTGCGAAGCACCTGCGGATAAGGGTTGGGCCAGGGGGTGGCGGGGTTGTGACCCACTGGTGGTTTGGGCATGATCTCGATCTGGGTGACGCTCAGGGCACCCTGTCGGATGGCTGTGCCCACGCAGTCGGAGCCGGTGTCACCACCACCAATTACAAGCACATGTTTGCCTGCGGCAGTGATTCGCTCCTCCGTGGGTGCCAACTCTCCCTGGAGGTGTCGTATCTGTTGTGAGAGAAAGTCCATCGCGAAGTAGATTCCTTTGAGGTCGCGTCCCTCCGGTGAGATGTCTCTTGGTTTGCCCGCACCTACGGCCAGGCATACCGCGTCGTAGCGCTCCATGATCTCACTGCCGGTGATGTCTCTCCCGATCTCGGTGCCGGTGACGAACTCGATCCCCTCTTCACGGAGCAATGCCAGACGCCTGTCGATCACTTTCTTGCTCAGCTTGAAGTTGGGGATGCCATAGCGGAGCAGTCCACCCGGACTCTTGTCCCGCTCGTAGACCGTGACGCTGTGTCCCTTGCGGTTCAGCTGTTGTGCCGCGGCCAGTCCCGCCGGTCCCGAGCCGATCACAGCGACACGTCTGCCGGTGCGTCGTTTAGGCGGCAGCGCTTTGATCATCCCCTCCATGAAAGCCACCTCGGTCACCGAAGCCTCGTTTTCACGGATTGTCACCGGTGCCTCATGCAGTGCCAGCACACACGACTTCTCACAGGGAGCGGGGCAGACACGGCCGGTGAACTCGGGGAAGTTGTTGGTCTCGTGCAGTACCTCCACCCCTTTTTTCCAGTCTCCACGATAGATGTGGTCCTGCCATTCAGGCATCTTGTTGCCCAGGGGGCAGGCCCAGTGGCAGAAGGGGATGCCGCAGTCCATACAGCGGGATGCCTGTTCACGTCGGTCTTCCCTGTTGAGGGTCTGCTCCACCTCCGCCTGGTCATATATGCGTTCGCTCAGTGGACGGTATCCGGCAACTTTTCTGCCGGTCGTCATAAATGCTTTTGGATTACCCATGCAATCTTTTTGTTGTGTTCCTTTTCCGGGGAACAGGTTAATAATCTCTCTCCACCACGGCGATCTTGCGCTCCAGCTCTGCAATCTTGCGCTCCTGCAATACCTTCTTGTATTCGATGGGAGTCACCTTGATGAATTTCTCCTGGTAACGGTCCCATTCAGCCAGTATGCGCTCGGCATTCTCGCTCTGGGTGTACTGGTGGTGTTTCTCGACCATCTCTTTCAGCTCACGGATGTCGGCGAGCTCCTCCACCAGGGAGAGCTCCACCATCTCCATGTTGCAATGATAATCGAAGTCGCCCTCCTCATCCAAAACATAGGCCACACCCCCGCTCATGCCGGCGGCGAAGTTACGACCCACCGCTCCCAGCACCACCACACAACCTCCCGTCATGTACTCGCAGCAGTGGTCTCCGGCACCTTCCACCACGGCCAGCGCTCCCGAGTTGCGGACGGCGAAGCGTTCACCCGCCACACCGTTGATGAAAACTGCGCCGGAGGTGGCGCCGTAGAGCGTGGTGTTGCCACAGATGATGTTCTCTTCGGCCGTGAAGGTGCTACCACGAGGCGGGGTCACCACGATCTGGCCTCCGGAGAGTCCCTTGCCGAGGTAGTCGTTGGTGTCGCCATGGAGGTAGAAGGTGACACCCTTCACCAGAAAGGCGCCGAAGCTCTGGCCTGCCGACCCTTCGAACCAGACGGAGAGGGTGTGGTCGGGCAGTCCCTGGTGACCGTAACGACGGGCTATCTCACCCGAAAGCATCGCACCGGTGGTGCGGTCGGTGTTGCGTATCTTCGTCTTGATGCCCACCGGTTGCCGCAACTCGATTGCCTGGAGAGCCTCTGCGAGGAGCCTCCGGTCGGTCAGCTCATCCGGTAGCTGATGGCGATCACCCCTCTTGCGGAGGGCATGACGCAGACCCTCCTCCGGGAAGAAGGTGATGCGGCTGAGATCGATCTTCTCCGTCTTTGGCAGATCGGGATAATGCTTGCGCTGCAACAGGTCGGCCCTGCCGACGATCTCGTCGAGAGAACGAAAGCCCATTGCGGCGAGCTGTTCCCGCACATCCTCCGCCAAGAAACGGAAGTAGTTGACAAGGTATTCATACCTGCCCACGAACCGTTTGCGCAGTTCCGCATCCTGGGTGGCGACACCCACCGGACAGGTGTTGAGGTGGCATTTGCGCATCATGACGCAGCCCAGCACGATGAGGGCGCTGGTGGCAAAGCCATACTCCTCGGCACCCAGCATCGCGGCGATCACGATGTCACGGCCTGTCTTCAGCTGGCCGTCGGTCTGCAACGTCACCATGCCCCGCAGGTTGTTGATCACCAGCGTCTGTTGTGTCTCGGCCAGTCCGATCTCCAGTGGGAGGCCTGCATGCTTGATGGAGCTCGAGGGGCTGGCACCGGTACCCCCCTCGGCGCCACTGATCACGATCAGGTCGGCCTTTGCTTTGGCCACACCGGCAGCAATGGTACCCACGCCACTTTCCGACACCAGCTTCACACTGATGACCGCCTGCGGGTTCACATTGCGCAGGTCGAAGATGAGCTGCGCCAGGTCTTCAATCGAGTAGATGTCGTGGTGGGGCGGGGGAGAGATGAGCGAGATGCCGGGAATGGAGTGGCGTGTTTTGGCGATGATCTGATCCACCTTGTAGCCCGGCAGCTGTCCCCCCTCGCCCGGCTTGGCACCCTGTGCAATCTTGATCTGCAGCTCGTCGGCGTTGACAAGGTACTCGGTGGTGACGCCGAAGCGTCCCGAGGCGATCTGTTTGATGGCGCTCCTGCGGGATAGTCCATCCTCCTGCGGCAGGAAGCGTGCGGGATCTTCTCCCCCCTCACCGGTGTTGCTGCGCCCGCCGATCAAGTTCATCGCGATGGCCAGTGCTTCGTGTGCCTCGCGGCTGATGGATCCGTACGACATGGCACCCGTGCAAAAACGTTTCATGATCTTTTCAGCCGGCTCCACCTCCGCCAGATCAATGGGATTGGTTCCAAAATCGATCATGTCACGGATGAATGCCGGTTTCTCCTTCTCATTCACCAACCGGGTGTATTCCCTGAAGAGCTCATAGTTTCCGGTGCGGGTGGCTATCTGCAGCCGTGCCACCGTCTCGGGGTTCCAGGCATGGTGCTCCCCTTCGATGCGGTAGGCATACTGACCCATGTTGGGCAGGTGAAACGGTTCATTCACCTCCTGATGGAAAGCCTGGTGGTGGGGTTGCAGCACCTCCTGTGCCACCTCTTCCAGGCCAATGCCGCCGATCTTGGAGGAGATGCCCCTGAAATAGCGGTCGAGCAGGGTGGCGGAGATGCCGAGCGCCTCGAAGATATGGGCGCCCCGATAACTGCGCAGGGTGGAGTTGCCCATCTTGGAAAGCACCTTCAACAACCCTTTGTTCACCGCCTTGATGTAGTTCTTCTTCGCCGTATCGACATCGAGCTGAAGCGCTCCATTCTTCACCTGTTGAGCCAGTTCGGCAAAGACCAGGTAGGGGTTCACCGCATTGGCACCGAATCCGAACAGCAGTGCGAAGTGCATCACCTCCCGTGGCTCGGCGCTCTCCACCACGATGTCGATCTGCATCCGCTTGCGTCGTTCCACCAGGTAGAGGTGCACCGCGGAGGTGGCCAGCAACGAGGGGATGGGCGCATGCGTCTCATCCACACCCCGATCGCTCAGGACGATGAAGTGTTTTCCTTCATCCACGGCCTGTTCCACAGCATGGCAAAGGGTGTCGAGCGCCTCCTGCAATCCCTCGGCTCCTTTTTCCGGATCGAACAGCATGGGGATCACCGCTGCGGAAAATCCCTTGTACCGCAGGTTGGTGAGGATGTCGGTCTGGGTGTTTGTCAGGATAGGGCTTTTGATCCGGACGATGGGCGACAGTGCCGGAATCTCCTGCAGCAGGTTCTGGTGGATGGCGCCGATGTAGCCGGTGAGTGACATCACCAGCTCCTCCCGGATGGAATCGATAGGCGGGTTGGTGACCTGAGCAAACTGCTGGCGGAAGTAGTTGAAGAGCCGTTGTGGCTTGTCGGAGAACGCAGCGGGGGTGACGTCGTTGCCCATGGAGGAGACCGGCTCCTTGCCTTCCATTGCCATTGGCCTGATCAGCAGATCGAGGTCTTCTGTGGTATAACCAAACACTTTGAGCAGTTGCTCCCTGTGCTGCACCTCGTTGTGAATGATTCTTCCGGAGGCAATCTCATCCAGATGAAGGCAGTTGCTGTTGAGCCACTGCCGGTAGGGGAAGGCGGAGGCCAGCTCCTCTTTCAGTTCCTGATCACGGTAGATGCGACCGGTGTAGGTGTCGACCATCATCATCTTACCCGGTTTGAGCCTGCCCCGTTCTTTGATGTTTGAACCTTCCATCTCCAGGGTGCCGGTCTCCGAGGCGAGGATCAGCAAGCCATCGTTTGTGATGGTGTAGCGTGCCGGACGCAGACCGTTGCGATCGAGCATGCCCCCCGCATACTGTCCATCGCAGAAGAGGAGGGTGGCAGGACCATCCCATGGTTCCATCAGCATGCTGTGGTATTCATAGAACGCTTTCAGCCCGTCGGAGATGGGGTTCTTGTCGTTGAAGCTCTCCGGCACCATCATTGCCATGGCGTGAGGCAGTGACTTGCCCGACATCACCATGAATTCCAGCGCATTGTCGAATGAAGCACTGTCGCTCATGTGTGGTTGTACCACCGGGAAGAGTGCCTCCATATCGGGAAAGTGGGGAGAGGAGAGCACGCTCTCGCGGCTCTGCATCCACTGTCTGTTGCCACGGATGGTGTTGATCTCGCCGTTGTGTGCCACCATGCGAAAGGGCTGTGCCAGATCCCAGGTTGGGAAGGTGTTGGTGCTGAAACGGGAGTGTACCAGTGCCACGCGGCTTGTAAAGTGGGGGTGGGAGAGATCGGGGAAGTAATCGCGCAATTGAAGTGAGGAGAGCATGCCCTTGTAGATCATCAACTTGGTTGAGAGGCTCACCACGTAGAAAGCCCGGTCTACTCCCAGTCCCGAATGAAAGATTGTTTTTTCTATTTTTTTTCTGGTGGTGTATAGTTTTCGCTCCAGCTCCTCACGGCTACCGGGGCCGGTGAGGAACAGCTGGACAATGTGGGGTTCGTTTGAAAGGGCGATCTCACCCAGACAATCTCTGTTGACCGGCAGGTCACGCAATGCGATCAGGGTGAGTCCTTCTTCGGCCACCACCTCTCTGATCACCTGCAGGCAGAGGGCCCTCTGTTCCACCTCCTTCGGGAGGAAGATCAGTCCCGTGCCATATCTTCCTTCAGCCGGCACGGCGATGCCCTGCAACAGGATAAACTCGTGGGGGATCTGTACCAGGATGCCGGCACCGTCACCGGTCACCTTATCGGCGCTCTCCGCGCCGCGGTGCACCATGTTTTCAAGTACCTGCAATCCCTTCTCTACGATCTCATGCGATTTTTCACCCGTCAGGGTCATTACAATACCCACACCGCAGGCATCATGCTCGTTGTCAAAGCTGTAGAGCGACTTCTTCTCAGACTCTCTGAGTTGACGGAAGATATTTTCTGGTTGCTTCATCTCATTCATTTTTAATTTTTTTGCCAAAAAATAGCAGATAATCACTTACCCGCTATTCCAAAACTGTTTCTAAACAGCTATCTGATTTATAGAGAAATGTCTTTTAGCTGATGAATAGCAGCTCCCTGTATTTGGGCAGTGTCCACATCTGGTTGTCGACGATCAGCTCCAGCTTGTCCACGTGATAGCGGATGGTGTCGAAGTAGGTGCTGACCGTGTCGTGGTAGGCGACCGCTTTCTCGCGGGCATCCTCCAGCTTGTTGGCTGCCTTGCGGGCATCGACCATGTCATCCACGTTTGTTTTGATGGCCGAGATGTGGTCGGCGATCTCTTCTATCAGGGCCGCATCCTCCCTGGAGAGACGGTCTGCTTTCTCCTTGTCGAAGACCGCCCGCATCTTGAAGAGGTTGTCGAGCAACACCGACTGGTACTCGGTGGCTACCGGGATGATGTGGTTCATGCAGAGGTCGCCCAGCACCCGTGCTTCAATCTGAATCTTCTTGGTGTAGGTCTCCCATTTCACCTCGTTGCGGGCATGGAGCTCCTTCTCATTGAGCACGCCGATCCGTTCAAACAAATCTACCGTCTGGGGATCGGTGTATGCGTCGTAGATCACCGGCACGCTTGTTTCACAGTCGAGACCCCTGCGTTTGGCCTCCTCCTTCCATTCGGCGCTGTAGCCGTTTCCTTCGAAGCGGATGGGTTTGGACTCCTTGATGTAGATGCGCAGCGTGTCGAAGATGGCCTGATCCTTCTTCATCCCCTTCTTCATCTTCTGTTCAATCTCCTTACTGAAATCGGCGAGTTGTCCAGCTACGGTGGCGTTCAGGGCGAACATGGCGGAGGAGCAGTTGGCCGACGATCCCACGGCGCGGAACTCGAACCGGTTGCCGGTGAAGGCGAAGGGGGAGGTGCGGTTGCGGTCGGTGTTGTCGATCAGTACCTCCGGGATGTGTGCGATACCCAGTTTCATCTTTTTCAGTTCATCCACCGTGATGTCATCATCCTCCGAGCTCTCCTCAATCTTGTCGAGGACGGCTGATATCTGCTTGCCGAGGAAGACGGAGATGATGGCGGGTGGTGCCTCGTTGGCACCCAGACGGTGGGCGTTGTTGGCCGACATGATCGAAGCCTTTAGCAGTGCGTTGTGCTTGTAGACCGCCATCAACGTGTTCACCAGGAAGGTGACGAAAAGCAGGTTCTCGTTGGCTGTCCCGCCCGGTGTGAAGAGACCGATGCCGGTGTCGGTGCCGAGCGACCAGTTGTTGTGCTTGCCCGATCCGTTGATGCCGGCAAAGGGCTTTTCGTGCAGCAGCAGCTTGAAGTGATGTTTTGCGGCAATGCGGTGCATCAGCGACATCACCAGCAGGTTCTGGTCTACCGCCAGGTTGGTCTCGCCAAAGATGGGTGCCAACTCGAACTGGTTGGGTGCCACCTCGTTGTGCCGGGTCTTGAGGGGTATGCCATACTTGTAAGCCTCATGCTCCACCTCTTTCATGAAGGCGGCCACACGGGGCGGGATGGCACCGAAGTAGTGGTCTTCGAGCTGCTGGTTCTTGGCGCTCTCATGTCCCATGAGGGTCCGTTCGGTGAGGCTCAGGTCGGGACGGGCAGCATAGAGAGCCTGATCCACCAGGAAGTATTCCTGTTCCCATCCCAGGTAGGAGTATACCTTCTTCACCTCGGGATGAAAGAGCTGGCAGACAGCCGTGGCTGCCTTGTCTACCGCAGAGAGTGCTTTGAGCAGCGGTGTCTTGTAGTCGAGTGCTTCACCGGTGTAGGAGATGAAGACAGTGGGGATGCAGAGGGTGTCGTCGATGATGAAGGCGGGGGAGGAGGGATCCCATGCGGTGTAACCCCTCGCCTCGAAGGTGTTGCGGATGCCGCCGCTGGGGAAGCTGGAGGCATCGGGTTCCTGCTGTGCGAGCAGCTTGCCGGCAAAACGTTCGATGATGCCACCGGATGGTCCGTTTATATAATCAATAAACGAGTCATGCTTCTCGGCTGTCCCTTCGGTGAGGGGTTGAAACCAGTGGGTGTAATGGGTTGCGCCCATTTCGATGGCCCACATCTTCATACCCGCAGCCACATGATCGGCTATTTCGCGGTGGAGGGTGGTACCCTGGTCGATGGCTTCCAGCACGATTTTCATTGTCTCCTTGGAGAGATATTTCGACATCTGAGTCCGGTTAAAGACATACTTGCCATAATACTCCGACGGTAACTGTCCCGGTGAGGTTACTTCCACGGGTGCTCTCTTAGAGGCCTCATCTACTGCTTTAAAACGTAATGTTGACATACTTCACGAATTGTTTGATTGTCGCGGTTTGATAACCAGTTGTTCTGTACTATTGGATTGTTTAGTGATGCAAAATTAGACAAAATGTTTTAATCACAAAATAAATATGATAAAAATGTCACATTAAAGTCGAAAAATTAACATAAAGACCGAAAACAAGGAGTAAAACAATCAAAAGAACATCACGTTCCGCCAGTTTCGAATAAAAGGTTCGGTTTCCTGCCAATTCGCTGCCGTTTGGTTAATTGGCTATCTCAAGTTGCTTTCAGTCGCACACGGGATGTCACGGATGCAGTGTTTCCACAACCGGAGGGGTTTTGGGAAGGTGGTCCGCAGCAAGCAGCCGGGACAGCATTGCCCGTGAGTCAGGAGTAGGTGTGGATGCTCTGTTTTGCCGAGGGGAGATAGTTGACGCCGTACCAGCAGATCTGGAGCATCACGAAGGCGATGAGCAGGATCACCATGGCTCTCTTGTGTGAGGAGGGGAGTCTCAGCCGGTAGTGGATGTAGATCAGGTATCCGATCCAGGTGATGGCGGCCCATGTCTCCTTGGGGTCCCAGCTCCAGTAGTGACCCCAGGCCTCTTTGGCCCAGATGGCACCCATCAGCATGCCGAGGGTGATGCAGGCGGTGCCGGCATAGACCAGGTTGTCGGTCATCTCCATGATGCGTTCCGTGTCATGGAGCTGTTTGGCCCTCACCAGGAAGTAGAGAGCGATCAGGGTGGCGGCACCCAGGATGGCGTATGAGAACATGTAGATGATCACGTGGGGTGCAAACCAGGGACTCTGGAGTGCCGGCATCAGCACCTTGTTGTGGATGTCGGGGTTGAGCAGGTTCACCATGATGAAGACTGCCGAGAGGATGGTGGTGAAGGAAAGGATCCAGCGGTAGTTCCAGCGCAGGTAGGTGAGCAGGCCTGCCACCGGCAGGAAGAAGGAGTACCAGAGGCGTGTCTCGCCCATGGTGCGGAGTGGGGGTCTCTCGAGTGACACCCAGAGTCCTGCGATGAAGAGGAAGAAGAGCAACAATCCGGCAATGGTGAGCAGTGCCGGCAGCACCTTGCGTTTCAGGCGATAGGCGAGTGCGGCACCTGTGCCCCAGAGGAGCAGGCTGCCCACGGCAAAATAGATGAATTGATCCCAGCTCATGATCTGCTTTTTTTAGGTCCTGCGAAGAAGAGGAAGAGTGCCCCTGCCAGCAGCATGTAGATGCCGGTGTAGACCACCTTCAGCCAGGGGTCGCGCACCAGTTCGAATACCGATGTCTCTGAATATTTCCCCATGGAGTCGTCGTAGCTGTACTGGTAGATCATCCACTCCTCCATCGTTACCGGCTTGTTCACCTCGATCAGGCACTTGCGGGTATCTCCCTCCTCGGTGTAGAGCGTGACGTGGGAGGTATAGCGTTTCACCTCCTGCAGGGGCATGGCGAGGCTTCGGGTCGCATCGAGGCGCAGCAGGCTGTGGGGGTAGAGGTAGCTGCCGTTGCTCACCCATCCCTCTTTGGGCTCCGCTGCTCCCGGTGAGGTGACCCGTACCCGCAGTGCGTTGGTGGCGCCCTCCATCAGCATCGGCACCACCCGGGTGATGCTGTCGCTGCTGAAGATGGCTGCATGGGGGAGGTACTCCAGGATCTCCACGGTGTGACCCGCCAGCAGTACGCTTTTCCCAACCCCTTCAAACAGGTGGCTTTCCGGCTTTGCGGCCGGTAGCATCCTGCCGCTCTCATGCTCGATGACCACCAGCCTGGGGGGGTACTCCTCGAGGAGGAAGCTGTCGAGCTGGATGGCCAGTGGCAGCTCCCTGAGTTCGCCGTTGGCAGTGGTGCCACGCCACTCCACCTGCCCCTCCTGCACGCGCAGGGTGAGCCGCTCTATGTCGGCGCTGCCCAGCAGTCCGCCCAACAGTGCGACGAAGAGACCCAGGTGGTTGAGGTAGAAGCCGATGTCGCGCCATCCTTGTTTGCGGGTGGTGCGGCGCAGTGTGGTGAGGCCCAGGATCAGCAGGATGTAGCAGCAGGTGAGCACGAAAGGCCAGGAGGTTGTCATCCGGTGCCATCCCATCGCATCGAAGGGGTTGCGGGTCAGGGGTGTCTCATTTTCAGCGGGGGACTGGGGGATCACACCCAGGATGATGCCCAGGAGCATCAGGAGTGTGAGTGCCGGCAGTGTGGCGGTGACCCCGGCAAGCCATCGGCCCAGTGGTTTCTTTCGTGTGAGCAGGTACAGAGCCAGAAGCCCTGTCATGAACAGGGCTCCGATGATCAGGTTGAGGGGGCCGGCGAAGTGTGCGGGATTGATGTTGCCCAGTGTCAGCTGCAGGATCAGTCCGGAGCATCCTATGCCTGCAGCCACCAGGATGCCCTCCTTGTATCCCCAGGGTTGTTCCCAGGTGGTGCGGGAGCTGTTCTTCATCCTCTTTTATGGCGAATGTGGTTTATTTCAGGCTGATAAGTCGGTTGTTTGCCCGGGCTGTCTCCAGCCATTGCGGTACCACCTCTTCCTGGAAATGCTGTTTGTTGCTCCGCTCTGTCTTTATGTCGAGACCGATGTAAGCCTGCGCCTTCTCCTTGGTGGAGATGTCGGGCAGGGGTACGTTGCCGGTGAAGCCGTTCAGTGCGAGCACCTTCGCGATCTCGAAGCGGGCCTTGTGGGCGCGGTCGAGGCTCATGGCCAGGATCCGCTGGAACTCGACGGGTGAGTGGAACGAACCGCCGTGCGATGCCACTGCATAATCCCAGCGCCACTGCGACTGGCGGATCAGCTGCAACACCTCCTTCATCTGCGCTTCGGTGGCTCCCTTCTCCCATGCGAACTGTGCTTCCAGATGGGCTGTGGCCAGCTCTTTTTCGGCCAGGTTGCGGATCTGGTCGGCACTGCGTTGCCGTTCGAAGACGGCAGTGCGGAGATCCTCTTCCGATTCGCGGTGGCACACCTGGCAGGTGTTGTTGATGCTGGCCAGGGGGCTTCTCTTGTGGTGGCTGCTGTACTTGATGCCCCCTTCCGATACGTAGGGCATGTGGCAGTCGGCGCAGGAGACGCCACGTTGGGCGTGGATGCCGGTGCTGTAGATCTCATAGTCGGGGTGCTGCGCCTTGATGATGGGGGCTTTGCTGAGTGCATGGGTGTAGTCGGCGAAGCCGATCTCATCGTAGTACTGCTCCGCGCCCTCCATGGTGGTGCCGTTGTGCCATGGGAAGGTGAGGTACTTCCCTTCGGGGGTGAAGTAATACTCCACGTGGCACTGTGCACAGGCAAGTGTGCGCATCTCCTGGTGTGTGGCATCCTGCACGTTCTTGCCCATCGCTTCAAACCCTTCTATCAGGGCGGGTCGGCTCACCCTGAGGTTCATGCTCTCCGCCTCATGGCAGTCGGCGCAGCCGATCGGGTTGACAATCTCATGGCCCCAGTGCGACCAGGGCTTGTTGTAGAACTCGGCGATGCCCACCGAGTCCATCAGGCGGGGCACGTCGGGGCTCTTGCAGGTCCAGCAGGTGGCCGGTTGCGGTCCCTCTTCGGGGCTCATTGGCGAACCGGTGCGCAGGGTGTGTCGGATGTCCTCGATGGCATGCATGTGTCCCCTGGGGGTGCTGTAATCCTTCGCGAAGGCATAGCCGGCCCAGAGGATCACCATCTCGGGACGTTCCTCCAGCACATCGACCATGTTGCTGCCGTTGAACTCACTCTCGAAGGTGGTGTCGGCAGTCTGTTTCCAGGTCTCGTACTCACGGGGATAGTTCACCGCGAAGAGCTCGTTTCTCGATTCGATGCCGGTGATTTCAACCTTTTTGTTGTTCATCACGCTGGCAATCTCGGCTCTGCGTTGTGTGATGGATGCGGCCAGCAACCCCAGCAGAAAAACCACGCCCATCGTAACGAAAAAGAGGAGCCATCCAACCCAGGGCTTCATCCCCTTGTGATTTCTGTACCTGTTCATAGTGCTATTTTTTAGTTGTCAGTTATTAGCTGTTAGCTTTTATTTTTTCTCTTCGTTTACCAGTTTCTGCAGCCACTCGGGGACATGGGTCTCCGGCATGGGGATGCGTGCGTTGGGTGTGGAGGAGAGCGAGCGGCTGCGGGTGTGCGGCACATCGCGGTGGCAGTCCCAGCAGGCGTGGCCCCCCATCTCCTTCATCTCCTTGAAGCCCATGCGGCCTGTGCGGATGAACTCGCTGTTGAGTTGCGTGTGGCACCGCACACAGTTCTCCATGATCACCTCCGAGCTGGCGGGGATTGCCTGCAATGCCTGGTCTTCGCCCCTGATGGTGAAGACGGCCGAGTGACGCAGTCCGTCCACCGCCTTGAAGTAGTATCCCCTGATCTTGCTGTCCTGCGGCACGTGGCAGTCGTTGCAGGTGGTGTTCCTGCCGTGTGAGCTGTGCATCCAGGTGGCGTAGTAGGGGCCCATGATGTGGCAGTTGACGCAGGTGGCCGGGTCGTTAGAGAGGTAGCTGTAGGCACGTGCGGTGAAGAAGGTGTAGATGAACAGGCCCACGAAGGCACCGCTGATGATGATGGCCGGATATTTCCAGCCACCGCGTGGTCTGATCTCATTCCAAATTTTTCGCAGTTTATCCATGATCCATGCTGATAAAAAATACACCCTGAACAAAGAAACAGAATATCAGGTGAAAAAAGTGTAATAATTATGACGTTTCCTAAATAATGACTATTTTTCGTACTGAAAACCGGCAGTTTCATTCCCTTTGCAGCATGGGATGGGACAGCCAATCATCAGAATCTACATAACATCCAGTGCCGATGCAACCCACGATGTCGCCCAATGACCACTCCCGTGTCATTTTTCAATGTCCCCTCTGCAGTTCCGTACCGGAAGAACGCAGGGATGAATTTCTGGAAGATCTGCGCTATGCGATGCGCAGGTATGAGAAGGGCGATCTGGTGGTGACACAGGGATCGCGTTATGAATCGCTCTACATCCTGGTGAAGGGTGAGGTAGTGACCGAGATGGCCGACGAGAAGGGCGACTTCATGAAGGTGGAGCAGCTCCGCGCGCCCAATCCCATGGCCACCGGCTTCCTCTTTTCGAGCGACAACCGGTCGCCCGTCTCCGCCATCTGCAGTCAGCCCTGTCTACTGGTGGTGATCCCGAAGGAGAATGTCTATTTTCTGATGCGCAAGTACGAGGAGTTTATGATGGCTTTTCTGGCCTATGTCTCCAACAAGGTCTCCTTTCTGTCGGAGAAGCTGCGGTTGGTGTCGCTGCGCACCATCCGTGCCAAGCTGGCCTACTACCTGTTGAAGGAGTCTGCCGGTGAGAGCCTGTTTCAGCTTCAAAGCTCGAAGGAGGAGATGGCCCGTCTCTTCAGTGTCTCCCGTCCCGCCCTGGTGAAGGTGATGATGGAGATGGCCGAGGAAGGGATCATCGGCGTCGATCGCCGGGAGATCACCATCCTTAACCGGAAGGCACTGCAAAGCATGTTCTGATGTAGAGCCGCAGAAGCTTACTGTTTTCAACTTCTTCACTCCATCCAAAAAGAGCTGACTCTTCACGTGACAGCTCTTTAGTTATATTTGTTGTTATTCTTTTGTTATATAACCTATCCATAACAAACTTTTTGCTCCTTATTATTGAATTTTGGCTTGTCAATAAAATGTAAGACTGGTGGAACTGTGAACACCTGCGTGAAAAGGATATGCTTAAGAGATATCGGAAAATAGATGAACCATGAATAGAAAAGTAGTTCAAATTCATTGAATCTCAACGCGTAACTCTACTCTGCTTTTTTATTCACAGAGAGTGACAGACGGTATGTCTGTCACTCTTGCAGCT
Organism: Bacteroidota bacterium; assembly: GCA_023399295.1. Classification (GTDB taxonomy): domain Bacteria; phylum Bacteroidota; class Bacteroidia; order Bacteroidales; family Dysgonomonadaceae; genus Proteiniphilum. The sequence continues at coordinate 1,479 of JAEWQF010000074.1, read as the reverse complement.
TGGTTGAATTGTGGTTCTTAATTTATTGATGACTGTTTTGTTTGGTGTAATGATATGCAATTATGTTACCGCAGAAGATAAAAATAGATTGTCAAAGAATGGAATTTTCATAAAAGGAATTACCTTCTATGTGAAATCATTCTTCAAATTGGTGTTGGTCATTCTGACATTTCTACTTCTTCTCAAAATCATGAAGATAGATCTAAGATTCCTGACAGATGCAATAATATCAGATGCATATGAAATCAGGAATAAAGGACTTGTTTATACAAGTCTCTTTGTTGTACTCTTTGGTCCATTGATTGAAGAACTAGGGTTTAGATTCGGTCTTTCTTTTAAACGTGTCCATATTTTCATATCTGTATCAGTTTTAATTTTTATGTTTCTTACTATTTGGTTGGGGAGCGGATTTTTTGCTGATATTCTTTTCAGGTCGTTGATATCCTTGCTGATAGGATCTGTTACTTTGCTTATCAATCAGAAACGATATGACATTGTACAACAGAAATATGGGCTCCAGATTATTTGGTTAACAATCATGCTCTTTGGATTTTCACATATTGTTAATTATAAAATTGAGAATTTCATACAAATACCTATAGCTTTAATGATGTGTTTGCCCCAGGTATTAATGGGAATTGTGTTCACTTATTTCAGGCTGAATTTGGGTTTCCTATTTGGATTATTGTTTCACTCTTTGATAAACGGTATCTCTTTTTCTTTTAGTCTGTTGGTGACATAAGTTTGTGATTGTTTAAATCATCTCCAATCTTAACCCTTTTCCTCGTTCGTTGATTATCTGGATTGACTTGTCTTTAGAGAGATATTTCCGCAATTTGGAGATAAAGACATCAAGACTACGGGAGGTAAAATAGTCTGTCTCTTCCCAAAAAGCAGTAAGTACCTCCTCTCTGGGTACCGTAGAATTTCTCTTGTCACAGAGCATTTTTAGGATTCCGGCTTCCCTTGCTGTCAGCTTAATCGTTTCTGAATTCAATTGTAGCACCTCCTCTTGAAAGAAGAATCTGTACAGTCCAATTTTGATACAGTCAGAAGTTATTTTTTGGGGAGAAGAATCTATTGTCCGGTATTGTGTCCTTCTGAAAATTGCCTGAATTTGGGCATGAAGTTCTTCGGCCAAGAAAGGCTTTTTGATGTAGTTGTCAGCGCCGGAGTGAAATCCGTCCACCACATTTTTGGGATACGTATTCCCTGATTCAATGATGATGATGGTGGTTTGACCCGTTTCCCGAATTCTGTGTATCAATTCCAACCCGTTCATCCGCGGCATCTCAATATCGGTTACCACCACATCGGGATTGTCTTTTTGAAAGAGCTCCCATGCCTCCTCGCCATCTTTTGCCCAGAGGATATCATATTCCCCGATCAGTTCCAGCCCGCCCCGCGTGACATAGGCACTGTCTTCATCGTCTTCCACAAACAACAATTTGATCATATTGGTCTGTTTAGTGAGGAACT
>JAEWQF010000033.1 GCA_023399295.1 Bacteroidota bacterium | reverse complement strand
TATCAATCTCACCGGTGTTTCCGGATCAGAAATATCGGCAACAACCAGGTGCGGTTGGGGTGCATACTTTTGTATGCTTACTTTCAATTTTTCCAGTTTATCCAAATCTCTTCCGGTAATAACCAGTTTCATCCCCATCGAGGCCAGTCTGAGGGCAATACATTCACCAATACCTCTTGTTGCTCCTGTTATCAGGGCTATCTTTCCCTTCAATTCCATATTGTATAACATAACTATTGAAAGACAAAGGTACAAATTCCTCACCGTCATGAGTCGTTTCCTATACCATCAGTATGTGTCACAAAACAAAAATATTAATCATTTAAAAAGATTTAATCATTTGTTTTAATCATTTGTTTAATTCAAAATTATTGCTTACTTTTGGGGCATCATCAGAAAAATTGAGACAATGGAACCGATCACAACCGAAGAGAAAATCATCCGGGCAGCCGACAAGATATTTACCCAGAAGGGATACGCCGCCACACGCACCAGGGAGATTGCCGAGGAGGCGGGCACCAACCTGGCCTTGTTGAACTACTACTTCGTCAGCAAGCAAAACCTGTTCAGAAATGTGGTGAAGCAGAAGCTGAAAATGCTGCTGAATGCAATTGACCCGATTGCATCAGACAAGACCATACCGGTAGTGGAGAAGGTGCGTAAAATATCGGAAAAATATACACAGCTCATGCTCGAAAATGAGGAGCTTCCTCTCTTCATCCTCAACGAGTGGTCTGCCAACAAGAATCTTTTCACTGATCTCATCCGGGAGACACGTCAGCATGCTGAACCGGTCATCAGGAAACAATTAAGTGAGAATGGCATGGATATCACGGTAGAGGATCTGATCGTCAATACGCTGGGTATGATTCTCTTTCCCTTTATTGCCAAGCCATTGATCCTCTCGTCGGGACTGGTAGAGGAGGATCAGTTTGCAGCGTTCGTGACGGAACGAAAAGAGAAGATACCGGAATGGATTATTTCAATCATCAACAATCAGTTAAAATGATCAGACAACTCAGATTACTGGCAATCGTGACGCTGATGTGCACCGGCACTTTGTCGGCACCGGCACAGACGATCACACTCGATGAGATACAGCAAAAAGCTTCATCGCACTACCCTGCCATCGCCCGGAATGAGATCATCGAGAAAAGCAAACAGTTTGACCTGGCCAATGCCTCGAAGGCCTATCTGCCACAGGGCACCCTGAGTGCACAGGCCACCTGGCAGAGCGATGTGACGCGGTTCGACCTGGAGTTACCGGAAGAGATGCCACCCCTGGAGATACCGATACCGGATCAGGACCAGTACCGCGTGGTGGCGGAGCTGAACCAGCTGATCTGGGACGGTGGTGCTGTGTCAGCCCGCAAAAAGAGCCTGGAAGCGGGTGCAGTGGTGGAGACTAAACAGCTGGAGACAGAGATCTATGCCCTGCGGGAGCGGGTGAACAACCTATTTTTCGGCATTCTGCTGATGCAGGAGAGCCTCCGGCAGCAGGAGATACTGGAGAAGGAGCTACAACGCAACTACAACAATGTGGAGAGCTACATGCAAAACGGGTTGGCCAACGAGGCTGATCTGAGTACAGTAAAAGTGGAACAGCTGAAGGCGGGACAACAACGTATCAGCCTGGAATCGTCGCTGGAAGCCTACCTGAAGATGTTGTCGGTATTGGCAGGCGATTCGCTCCATGCCGGGATGACCTTCCTGAAACCGGAGACGGAGATGGAGCCGATTACACCGGTGATCAGCCGTCCCGAGTTGCAGCTGTTCAGCGCGCAGGAGCAGGCGATCGAGTCGCAACTACAAATGATGAAAGCGGGTAAGATGCCGAAGCTGGGTGCCTTTGTCCAGGGGGGGTACGGCAAGCCGGGCCTCAACATGTTCGACAATCAGTTCTCACCCTATTTCCTGGGAGGGGTACGTCTCACCTGGAACATCGGCTCCCTTTACACATGGAAGAATGAACAGCAGCAGATAGATCTGCAGAAGCAGGCGGTGGCGATCCAGCGGGAGACCTTCCTGCACAACCTCTCCGTTCAGATCCCCCAGCAGCAGATGGAGATCGAGAAGTTCCGGAAGACGATGCAGGATGATGAGGAGATCATCCACCATCAGACCCTGATCCGTAAAGCGGCCGAGGTGAAGGTGGAGAATGGCACCATGAGCGTCTCGGAGCTGATGCAGGCGATCAACGCCGAGGAGGCGGCCAAACGGGCAAAGTCGCTTCATGAGATCCGGTACCTCCTGTCGCTCTACACATTGAAACATACGACGAATAAGTGAGTGGTCAGCGGTCAGATGTAAACCAGTAAAAAAAAAAATATGAAACCAATCCATTTAATTTCAACAATCCCGCTCATGCTCCTGCTGCTTTCCTGTGGAGAGAGCAATGGCGACTATGACGCAACCGGGTCGTTTGAGGCAACCGAGGTGATTGTCTCCGCAGAAGCCAACGGTCGCATCCTGTCACTGAACGTGCAGGAAGGAGCACAACTCACAGAGGGTGAGATGGTAGGGGCGATCGACAGCACCCAGCTCTATCTCCGGAAGATGAGCCTCCTCTCCAGTGCGAAGGGGGTGCGTGCCCGCAGACCCGATATCGACACTCAGACAGCTGCCATCCGGGAACAGATCAAAACCCTGGAACGGGAGAAGGAGCGGGTGGAGCGACTGATCGCAGCGAATGCGGCTACCCGTAAGCAGCTGGATGACATCACCTCGCAGATAGAGGTCCTGCGGCAGCAGTTCTCTGCACAAACATCCACCCTGCAGAAGAGCAGTGAACAGATTACGGCAGAGAGCTCCAGCCTGGATATTCAGATCGCCCAGTTGGATGATCAGCTGGAAAAGACACGGATCACCTCCCCCATCACCGGCACGGTGCTGAATCGCTATGCCGAGGCGGGGGAACTGGCATCCATGGGCATGCCGCTCTTCAAGATCGCCGATACCGGAACGCTTTTCCTGCGGGCCTACGTGACCAACGACCAGCTGTCAGGGATACGGCTGAACGACAGCGTGACGGTACGGGTTGACGACGGCAGGGGCGGCATGAACAGTTATCCCGGCCGTATCAGCTGGATATCGGACAAGTCGGAGTTCACACCCAAGACCATACAGACCAAGAATGAACGAGCCAACCTGGTCTATGCTCTGAAGATAGCCGTGACAAACGACGGCTACCTGAAAATCGGCATGTACGGGGAGGTGAAACTGTAATCAGATGGTAGAGGTAACTGATCTTCGCAAGCGTTATGGCAGGCAGGGCAGGACCCTCGCCCTGGATGGCATCTCCTTCACCGCAGGTGAGGGTGAGATATTCGGTGTGATCGGACCCGACGGCGCCGGCAAGTCGACCCTCTTCCGGATCCTGGCCTCACTGATCCTGCCCGACAGCGGCAAGGTACTACTGAACGGTCACGACGTGGTGACGGATTACCAAAAGATACGACAGATCATCGGCTACATGCCGGAGCGTTTCTCCCTCTATCAGGACCTGAGCGTGGAGGAGAACCTGCAGTTCTTCGCCACCCTCTTCCATACCACCATCGAGGAGAACTACCACCTGATCAGTGATATCTACCGGCAGATCGAACCCTTTAAAAAACGTCGTGCCGGCGCCCTCTCAGGCGGGATGAAACAGAAGCTGGCACTGAGCTGCGCACTGATTCATAAGCCTGAGATACTGATCCTGGACGAGCCAACCACAGGCGTGGATCCCGTTTCCAGGAAGGAGTTCTGGGACATGCTACAGCGACTGAAAGAGCAGGGGATCATCATCCTTGTCTCCACCGCCTACATGGATGAGGCGAGTCAGTGCTCGCGCATTGCACTGATGCAGGGGGGATCCTTCATCGCCACCGACACACCACAGGGCATCATCGACAGCTACAGCGAGATCCTCTGGTCGGTAAAAGGAAGCCGCATCACTGCACTGCTGGCCACACTGCGGCAACACCCAGGTGTGAAGAGCTGCTTCGCCTTTGGTGAGCGGCTGCACATCACCGTCAGAGAGGGGCTTCACCCGGAAGTATTGAGGCAGGAGCTGGCCGGTCAGGGCTTCGATGATCTACGCATCGCACCCATCGCACCAACGATAGAGGATTGTTTCATGGCAATAGATACACAGTAGATGAAGAAGAAGGTAATTGAGGTTTCGGGCCTGACCAAGCGCTTCGGCCATTTCACCGCTGTCGACCATATCACGTTCGACGTGGAGGAGGGGGAGATCTTCGGCTTCCTGGGTGCCAACGGCGCCGGTAAGACCACCGCCATGCAGATGCTCTGCGGCATCAGCAAGCCCACTTCGGGCAGCGGAACCGTGGCCGGCTTCGACATCATCCGGGAGAATGAACAGATCAAGCGCAACATCGGCTACATGAGCCAGCGCTTCTCGCTCTACGAGGACCTGAAGGTGTGGGAGAACATCCGCCTCTTTGGCGGCATCTACGGCCTTTCGGACAAGGTGATCGAGAGAAAGACGGATGAGCTGCTGGAAAGACTCGATTTCCGCGAAGAGCGCTCCACCCTGGTGAAATACCTGCCACTGGGGTGGAAGCAGAAGCTCGCCTTCTCGGTAGCCATCTTCCATGATCCCGGCATCGTCTTCCTCGATGAGCCGACGGGCGGCGTCGACCCGGCCATGCGACGGCAGTTCTGGGAGATGATCTATGAGGCAGCCGACCGTGGCATCACGGTTTTTGTCACCACCCACTATATGGACGAGGCGGAGTACTGCAACCGGGTATCAATCATGGTGGATGGCCGCATCGATGCACTGGACACACCCGGAGCGCTGCGCAGCCAGTACCATGCCACCTCCATGGATGAGGTGTTCCGGCAGCTGGCACGCAGAGCAAGAAGAAACGAATAGAGAAAACTGAGGGGCACTGTACAACAAACGTCACCCGACTCACACAAACCATCTGTAAGATGAAACAACTGATCGCATTTGTAGAGAAAGAGTTCTACCATATCTTCCGCGACAACCGGACGTTGCTGGTGATCCTGGGGATGCCGGTGGTACAGATCCTGCTGTTTGGCTTCGCCATCAACATGGAGGTGCAGGATATCCGCGTGGCGCTCTTCGCCCCCACCCCCGACGCCTTCACACAAGATGTCACGGAGAAGATCCGGCAAAACGGATATTTCAATTACCAGGGCAACATGCAAACCATCCAGGAGGTGGAGGAGTCGATGCGGAAGGGTAAACTCGACTTGGCGGTGGTCTTCCCACCCCATTTCCAGAGGGAGATGCTCCACTCCGGCGAGGGGGTAGTGCAGCTGATCACCAGCAGTGCAGACCCCAACAGGGGATCGATCGCCGCGACCTACGCTACCGCGATCATCTCGCAATACCGGATGGAGCAGACAGGGGCGGCGGATATCCCCTTTCAGATCAGCACGGAGAACAGGATGATCTACAACCCGAGAATGAAATCGGCCTACATGTTCGTGCCGGGGATCATGGGACTGGTGCTGATGATCATCTCCACCATCATGACATCGGTATCGATCATACGCGAAAAAGAGCGGGGCACCATGGAGGTGTTGCTGGCCTCACCACTGAAACAGGCCACCATGATCGTGGCCAAGACCATCCCCTACCTGATCATCTCGCTGTTGAACCTGATCTCCATCCTGTTGCTAAGTTACTTCGTGCTGGATGTGCCCATCCGGGGCAGCCTGCTGCTGCTGACAATCCTCTCGCTCCTCTACATCTTCCTCTCGCTCTCCTACGGGCTCACCATCTCCACACTGGTGCAGAAACAGATCAATGCGGTGATCGTCTCGGCGATGACAGTGATGATCCCGGTGCTGATGCTTTCGGGGATGATCTTCCCAATCAACAACATGCCGCCTGCATTGCAGTATCTCTCGCTGGTGGTGCCTGCACGCTGGTTCATCGACGCGGTGCGGAAGGTGATGATCCAGGGACTCGGCATCTCGATGGTATGGCAGGAGATGGTGATACTGACCGGTATGATCCTGCTACTGTTGACGGTCACGATTGTCAAAACGAAAAAACGACTGGAATGAAAACCCTGAAATTTCTGATCGAGAAAGAGTTCAAGCAGATGTTCCGGAACAAGTTGATCCCATGGCTCATCGTAATGTATCCCGTCATGGTGATGCTGGTCTTCCCCTGGGCCATCAGCTTTGAGATCAGGAATATCCGCATCGACGTGGTAGATCACAGCCTGAGCAGCTACTCACGGCGGCTGACCGACAAGGTGGCGGCATCGCGCTATTTCATCCTGCATGACACCCCACCCGATTATCAGACCGCCATGCGAAACATGGAGATGGGTGAAACCGACATGATCCTGGAGATCCCTGTCTCGTTCGACAGGGAGATGGTCAAGAGCCGCTCCTCGGCGGTGAGCATCGCGGTGAACTCGGTGAATGGCACGCAGGGATTGCTGGGGAGCAACTACATCACGCAGATTATGAACGAGTTCGCGGCTACCCTGCGGGGTGAACTGATGCACACCCTGCCTCCCACCTCAAGGGCAGCGATGATGCGCATGCCGAAACTGGATATCGTGACACAGTATAAGTTCAACCCCACGCTGGACTATAAGAACTTCATGATCCCCGGCTTCATGGTGCTGCTGATGACGCTGATCTGCGGCATCCTGCCCGCGCTGAACATCGTCTCCGAGAAGGAGACCGGCACCATCAACCAGATCAACGTCACGCCGGTGAGCAAGAGCAGCTTCATCCTGGCCAAGCTGATCCCCTTCTGGATGGTGGGTCTCGTCATCCTGGCCATCGCCGTCACCCTGTCCTACCTGATCTACGGTCTATGGCCGGCAAGCGGCATCTTACCCATTTTCCTGTCGGGCATCGTTTTCATCTTCTCGGTATCGGGTATGGGGATCATCATCTCCAACTATTCCGACAACATGCAACAGGCCAGCTTCCTGGTGATGTTCTTTATCCTGGTCATCATCCTGCTGAGCGGCATGTTCACCCCGGTATCGAGCATGCCGGCATGGGCACAGCTGGTGTCGGCAGCAAACCCATTCACCTACCTCACCAAATCGTTGCGGTTGATCTACCTGAATGGCAGCACCCTGGCCGATGTGAGGGGGAACCTGCTGATGCTGGGGCTCTTCGCCCTGATACTGAATGGGTGGGCCATCCTCAGCTACCGGAAGCGAGGGTAGCGAGATTCTGCTCCAAAAATCTTCTCAGCGCCGGCAGGTCGTTCGAGGTAAGCAGTTCGAGATGGCGGGTGATCAACGGCTCCAGATCCGGTGAAACAGGAACCGGAGCAGAAAGCCTACGATCAGTAGACCGACACCCACCAGGATCACGTTCAGCGGCAGTGAGACCGACATCACCAGGCAGCCGATCAGCCCTAGGATAGGTACCACCCTCCCGTAACGCTGTTCGGTACACGGTTGCTTCAATGCAGCGATGTTGGTGATGCTGTAATAGAGCAGGATGGTGAAGGATGCCGCCCGTACGATGAATTCGAAGGAGCCGGTCAGCGTGAGCAGCAGGATGAGCTGGCCGGTGAAGAGTATTCCCAGGTGGGGCACCTTGTAGCGGCTGTGAATCTTTTGAAAGAAGGGAGGCAGGTCGTTTCGTCGGCCCATGGCCAGCATCATGCGGCTGATGCCCAGGATCTGGCTCAGCAACACCCCCAGCATGGCGGTGGAGGCACCTATGGTCACCACCCCGCTGACGGCAGGGGTGGTCAACGCGTTGGCCACCACCTGTAGGGGGGAGGTGCTGGCTGCCATCTGTTCAGCTCCTACGACACCGATTGCCACGACAGATACGGCCGCATAGAGCAGGATGGCGGAGATTATGGTGATGATCACCGCACGCGGTATGGTCTTCTCAGGATGGTGCACCTCCTCCGCCAGGGTGGCGATCCGGGCATAGCCGGTGAAGGCGAAGAAAAGCAGGGCGGCCGCTTCGGCGATGCCGGAGATACCAAAGGGGGCAAAGGGTGTGAAGTTTTGCTTCTCCACTGCCGGGATGCCGCTGAAGACAAGGTAGAGTAAGGAGAGCAGGGTGAAGGTCACAATCACCAGGTTCAGCACTCCCGCTTTTTTGATGCCGAAGAGGTTGACCACCGTCAGGAAGATCACCGCCACCACCGAGATGAGCATGGGAGAAGCTACCGGCAGGAGCTGGTGGAAATAGCTACCGAAGCCGATGGCCACTACCCCGGCGGCAGAGAGCTTGCTGATCAGGAACATCCAGCCGGCAGAGAAGCCGAAGGAGGGAGACAGCAACTGGTAACCGTACTCGTAGGTACCTCCCGAGTGGGGATAGACCGCCGCCAGCTGGGCGGAGCTCAACCCGTTGAAGGAGGCGATGACACCCGCGATGATCAGTCCCACGATAAAGGCAGGACCTGCGACACCTGCGGCGACACCCGTCACCACGAAGATGCCGGCACCGATGATCGCACCCAGACCCACACCCACCGCATCTTTCAGGGTGAGCGCACGCAGCAGTTCATTCTTTTTTCTCATCTATGTCAACGTATTGTGTTTCCCATTCAACAGAAAAAAGTGTGGTCCGGTTCACGTTGTCGGTCGGGGAAACCACCGTCGGGTGTTGTTGGCGATCCGCACCAGCATCAGCATCACCGGCACCTCCACCAGCACACCCACCGTGGTGGCCAACGCGGCACCCGATTCCAGTCCGAAGAGCGAGATGGCTACGGCCACCGCCAGTTCGAAGAAGTTGCTGGCACCGATCATGCCGGCGGGAGCAGCCACGTCGTGCGACAGCCTCCACGCCTTGGCCCACCCGTAGGCAATGAAGAAGATCAGCACCGTCTGGATGACCAGCGGGATGGCGATCAGCAGGATATGGAGCGGGTTCTGCAGGATGGTGTCGCCCTGGAAGGAGAAGAGGATGATCAGGGTGAGCAGCAATCCCCCCACGGTGATGTGGTTGAATTTTTGGATAAAAACATTATTGAAGTAGTCGATACCCCACCTTTTCACCACGTAGATGCGGGTGAGCATACCGGCCAGCAGCGGCACCACCACGAAGAGCACCACCGAGAGGAAGAGCGTATCCCAGGGGATGGCAATACCGCCGATGCCGAGCAGCAGCCCCACGATCGGCACGAATGCCACCAGGATGATCAGGTCGTTCAACGCCACCTGTACCAGGGTGTAGGCGGCATCACCTTTTGTAAGGTGGCTCCAAACGAACACCATGGCGGTACAGGGTGCAGCACCCAGCAGCACCGCGCCGGCCAGGTACTGATCGGCCAGCTCGGCGGGGATGAGCGATTTGAACAACACGAAAAAAAAGAGCCAGGCGATGGCAAACATGGTGAAGGGTTTGATCAGCCAGTTGGTCACCACGGTGATGAGAATCCCCTTCGGTTTGCGGCCCACATTTTTCACGCTGTTGAAATCCACCTTCAGCATCATCGGGAAGATCATCAGCCAGATCAGGATGGCCACCGGAATGGAGACGTTGGCATACTCGAAGCGGTGGAGCGTAGCCGGGACAGAAGGGATATATTGTCCGATCAGGATGCCCGCCGCGATGCAGCCGACCACCCAGAGGGTGAGGGTTCGTTCAAAAAAGCTGATGCCTTGATTTTTCTGTTTCATTGGATCTCCGTCTGATAGAATTGGGTGAAACCTTCCTTGATCTCATCTCTGATGCGACGAAACTCAATGATTACAAATTCGTCGCTGCCGGTCACCTTTGCCGGATCCTCGAAACCGATGTGGAGACGCTGCTTCACCCTGCCGGTAAAAACGGGACAGTTCTCATTGGCATCACCACAGACGGTGATCACATAGTCCCACGCTTCGTTGAGATAATCATCCACCAGGATAGGACGATGGCTGCTGATGTCAAGCCCTGTTTCACCCATCACCTTCACCGCCAGGGGGTGCACCTCCGGAGCGGGTTTGGTGCCCGCGGAGCGAACCTCCATGTTTGCATCGAACGATTGCAAAAAAGCGTGTGCCATCTGGCTGCGGCAGCTGTTGCCGGTACATAAAATCAGTATCTTCATAGGATTCATATTCAATTGATTGGATTTTATATTTAATGAAAGATATCAACAATGCATATTCTTCTCCGCATGCAGGATTGGCTCTCAGCAATAACTTCCTGTTTGACCAATCCTTTCGATAAATCCGCCCAATAGTGCCCGCGCCGCTGCCCAGTTCTCCTGGTGGATGCAGTACTTCACCGTGGGAGGGGTGATCTCTCCCTTGATCAACCCTGCCTCTTTCAACTCGTTGAGGTGTTGCGAGAGGGTGCTCTTGGCCACCGGGATCACTTCCGACATATCGCCGTGGTAACAACAGCTCTGACCGGCCAGCATCTGCAAAATGGCGATGCGCACCGGGTGACCCAGCGCCTTGGCGATACGGGCCAGCTGTATCTGATCTTCTGTAAAGGGTTGTTTTGACATATCGACTTTGATAATTTCGATCGAGTGAACGGTTTTAGTTCGCAAATATACGAACAGATCGCCAATTCGCAAATTTACGAACGGTTTATTTCTATATTTTTGTACCTATGAAGTCGTTTAAGGAATTGTTTAACGCCATCCGAAGAGCAGCGGAAAGAGGAAGGTGACCAGCAACGTCCAAAGTGCATAGATTGGCAGATAGCGTGCGAGGGTCAGCTCCACCCGTTGAATCTCCTTCCCCTTGAACAGCACTTTCCAAAGGTCAACGGTCATGAGGATCAGGTTGACCAGTATCAGCAGGTTGGCACCAAGCACCGCCGTCCTGTTGGGGGTGAAGCCATACTCACCGAGTCGGTAGAGGATTGCCGACAAGGCGATCAGGTCGATGGCAAGAGTGACAAGTGAGAGCAACAAGAGAACCCACTCGCTGAACCGTTGCCGCTTGCGGTGTGACATGCCGGTGACCGTGAAGACAATGACCGCGGTCACCCCCAGCAACATCAGGTTGAATACCAGCAGGAACTCCCGGTCGGAATAGGGATCCTTCCCGGAAGTCACGATCGCCACCAGGAAGATCAGGAGTGTGAGCAACACCAGGGGACTGAATATCGCGGCGATGACCGGCGCAATCTTGTTTGTCAACGAGGGGTAGCTCCGGATGATATAGGTGGCCACGATGGGTGCTGCCACCAGGCCCACCAGCGCCACATTCTCCATATAGAGATCTTCTATCTGCATGTCGATGGCGGAGAAAAGCCCGATGGTGACGCCGGAAAGCAGTGCCCCCGCGATCAGGATCAGTGCCGTCAGGATGGCCAGGTCACCGTTGTAGCGGATGTATCCGATCCTTCGTGCAGTATCCTTCCGGTCGAACCCGATAAAGAGCAACCCATAGAAGGACCAGAGCATCAAGGGAAGATGGATGTATGCCAACACCACCGTATCGCTACCCTTCGCTGGCGGCAGCAGGTTGATATAGAGTGCCGACAGCACAAAAACGAACATAGAGGCAACTCCCTGTAACCAGTTTTTCTCTTTCCCTGCAAGGTAGAGGTAGAGCGACAGCCCGGCAAAGACAATGATTCCGATATGTTTCGCGTAAAAGGTCTCCTCGTCGGGATCAAAACCAGCCAGCAGCGGTATCCTCACCAACAGGGCGGCAAGCAGGCAGCCCGCCAGCATCGGCAGCAGTTCTTTCCTCTCTGCCTTATGACTCAAATCTGTTTCCATAATTCTGTCTTTTAAATGTGATGTTACAAAATTGGTATCAGCTTCTGCCAGCTCCTGGCACCATTCAAGGTCAGGACTGTAAAAGCTTTTCAATGGCATGAATGTGTTTCCTGAATGCCTTTTTCCCCAAGGGGGTGGTGCTATAACGGGTAAGCGGCTTGCGATCAAGAAATGATTTACAGTAGGTGATGTATCCGCTCTTCTCCAGTGACCGCAGGTGGCTGGCCAGATTGCCGTCGGTGACACCAAGCAGCTCCTTCAACGAGGTGAAGTCGAGCTGCTCGTTCACCATCAGCACTGACATGATGCCCAGCCGGGTCCTGTTCTCGAACGCCTTGTCCAGGTCTTTCAGAAATGCCTTCACACCACTCCCCTTTTGCGTTGAATCAACAGACCATACACCATCTGAAAAAGTCCAAAACCAACCATCCAGATATATAGGCTTTGGGAGATGAAAACAAGGGCCAGCAGTCCCAGAAGAATCTCCGCCAACCCCAGGTAACGGATGTGGTGGTGGGTGTAGTGGCTCCCGTTCACCAGCGCCAAGCCGTAGAAGATCAACGTCATTGCCGGCAGGAAGCCGATGTATCCCATCCGGAGCAGGATAAGACAGAGAAGACCACCTGTTGTCAACGGAATCAACAGGTTCACCAGCAGTCGTCCCGCCTGGGCATCCCATGCCCGTTCGTTTTCCCTCCTGCTCTTCCGAGCGGTGAACCAGAGGGCACTCACTACCGATAGCAGCAGAGTGCCGGAGGCTATCAGCACCAGATCACGCAACGCATCGCCGCCGATCACCACCGCCTCATTCTGCAGGTAATTACCGTGACTGAACACCAGCTGCCTTGCAGCAAACGCTCCCATCAGTGCAATCAAACCGGTCGACAGACCCGACATGCCACTCAGCGAGAGAAAGCGAGAGGAACGACTCATGATCTTCCGGATCTCACTCAAATCATCCAGATATTTTTCTTTTTCCATTTAAAAGTACTTTGATATGCAAAGTAAATCAATGCAAATGAAATTTCCAAATAAATCAGTGGAAAAACAGAATCAATTATCCAGTTGTGCAAAAAGGATCATGTAATTGTGTCCAAACTTCTTCGCACATTTGGGGCAGTAGGCATAATGGATGTAATACTCTTTTGCCTTTTTCCCCTTTTCGTGCAATTCCTTTTCCATCTCTTTGACATGCTTCGGTACACTGTTGTAAGGTCCATCAAACACCCGTGCAGCATAGGTTCCCGATAGGGACAGGTTTTCAGCCCCCTCCACCTCTTGAGTTACTGCGTAATAAAGCTCCGACCTGAAAGGTGTGGGATCCCGGAACAACACCAGTCCGTCCAGTTTATCCGGTATCGTAGCCTCCGATTTGAGGGCTGCCGAGTGCAGCTTCATCATCTTCTTACCGATCATGGGGTAGAAAGGAATGTGAAAGAAGGTTGGAATGGTTTCCCGGATGAACTTCTTATTCTCCCATACCACCGTTTTCTGGTCCCACTTCTCCACATTGAATTCGGGACAGCATTCCAGATCATCTGTTTCCATAGTAATTTAAAATAAATGATTCTCATTAATCAACCAAAATAATAGCAATCACGCCTCTTTATAAGAGATCAAAACAGACGCAATAATCTGGTTACAAGTTTATTGATTTTCGCGACAAAAACAAAATTAATTACTTACTTTTTTAAAGGTCGTAATCGTCAGTTATTTGGCATTGAAACATCAGAATCTGCTGTCCAGGCAGATCAGGGTACTCTACAAGCTGGTGGACGAACTTACAAAGAAAAGGAAGATGAAAATGTTGCGGAAATAAGCAAAATCAGAATGGGTAACCAATTGCGAAATGGAAGGCAAAGTCGCGATTAAACTGGGGCTTGAAGATCGTCCAGCGGGATCCTTCCGGCAATGCGGGGTTGTGCGCCTTCATACCCCCATCCACGCGGATCAGCAGGAAATTGAGGTCGAACCGTATGCCCAAACCATAAGCCACCGCAAGCTCCCTGTAAAAATCATTCCATTCAAACAGGCCGCCTGGTTGTTCTAAATAATTGCGAATGGTCCAGATGTTACCGGCATCCACGAATCCGGCCAGCTCGACAAGCCGGGTGAGTTTGCGGCGATACTCCATGCTAAAATCAAGTTTCACATCACCCACCCTGCGGCCGAAGTCGGAAAGAGTGGAATCGTTGTTGTAGGATCCCGGTCCCAGGGTACGGGTGCTCCAGCCCCTCACGCTGTTGGCACCACCTCCGAAGTAACGTTTCTCGAAAGGAAGGATGGTGGAGTTACCATAGGGATAGGCCACACCCACTGCCAGGTGTGCCGCCACTGTTCGCCGGTCGTCGAGACGGTACATGGGTGCGAAGTCAAGGTCTCCCTTCACATACTCCGCATAGGGTATCTTGAAGAACTCGTGAAAACCACGATCGTTCCGATCACCTCCCCCCATGGCGGTGGCGATTCGGGGCAACCAGCCGGCCACCTCCACACCGGTACGGATGCGGAAGGGTACCCGGGGCATGGTACTTCGTCCGATACGGTTGTAGTTGGTGTAAGTGAGATTGTAGGCAGTGCGTACAATCAGCTGTTCATCGTAACTGTAACGCAGGATCGGGTTGGCCTCCTCGCTCAGGTAGAGTTCCTTGAATCGTTGCGACGACCAGGGCATCCGCACATAGGTCACCCCCATCGGCTCCAGCACATGCAGCAACTTCCACTCCATGGAGGACCACTGAAAACGGGTGGAAAGGTTAAAGAACTGTCTGAAATACTCGGGGCGTTTCTGAAAGTTGGCACCAACTGCAAACTCGGTTGAGGCTGACGGTTGGTCCTGCAGGCGTTTCAGCATCCAGGGGAGCAACAGTTGGGGTATGGAAAGGAACACCTCGGCACCATATTCGTAGTAACTGTTGTCCAGCAGGTCGAGGCTGTCGGTGGGACGGATAAACTCGTAGGCGGCATTTAGGCGCACCCGGAAGGTCTCACCGCCCCTCAGGAAATTGCGATGCTCGTAGGTCACGTTACTGGCCACGCCAAGATCTCCTGCCGAGTTGGTACCGTCCACCCCGAACTGGAGGTAGTGCAGGTTACCCGGGAAGAGGGTGATGCGCGAATCGATCATGCTGGTATCATTGCGCTGCGTCCTCTGCATGTTGATGGCGGTCTGGTTCACCGGCCCCATGCCGTTCAGTGAGGAGTAGGTACGTTCCACGATCCTGTCGGAATAAAGCCTGCCGGGGCGAATGAAGGTATTGTAGTAAACCGCTTTGGGCAGTAGGAAGGGTTCCTTCTCCGAGATGATGTGCAACCCCCGGTAGAGGGTTGTATCGAGCTGATTGTAACGGGTAGAGTCACGCAACATCTCCTCGTTCACTCCATTGATCACCATGACCCGACCGATCCTGTACTGCTTGTGCGATGTGGAGTCGGTCGGGTTGTTCAGTGTCAGTATCACATCCACCTGGTGGTCACCGACAGTGGTATCTGCCAGGAAGAAGAAATCATCCTTCACAAAGTCATAATAACCCCTGTTACGCAGGGTAGTTGTCATCTGTTCCCTTCCCTCCTCCAACACTTCCAGGTCGAAGAGGTCACCCTCTTTGATGATCTCCGGTTGACGGCTGTTTTGCAGGATGCGATGGATCGTGGTATCAACCGAATGGATGGTGTCGCGGATGGAACGGATACGGTGTGGTTCATGCCCGGTGATCTGGTAGGTGATCGCCACCTTCTTGTCACCCATCAGCATGGAGGTGTCCACCTCGGCACCGAGATAACCCTTGTTGTTGAGGTGCAACCTGATTTGCTCGGCCGAGATCACAGCCAGCTGTTCGTTGTAGAGTACCGGCGGCTCGCCGTAACGCAGTAGCTGACGGTTCAGCCAGGTGGAATCGTTGTCGGGGATGTTGTAGAGGTGCAGCTTGAACTTGCCGATCACAGGCATCGAGGAGTTGGGTCGTTGTCGCAGATAGGGTTTCAGGTCAGATCCACCGACACCGTCCACATCCGACACGATGGTTACCTTGTTGAGCAGGTAACTCCCTTCGGGCACTTTCCTTGTCACGTTGCAGGCGGCAAGAATAAGTATGAGTATGGCAATCAAAAAATGTTTCATAAGAGAATCCTAATCGTTATCATCCTTTCTCCTGATCACCCGGAAATCGAACAGTTCACGGAACGAGCGGGCCTCCTTTGTCACCACCACCCCCACACCCTGTGTGGTGGGTGTGCGTCGGTAGAAACGCTCGTTGGCACGGTTGAATGCCCGGATCATGAACCAGTTGTTGATGTCATATTCCAGCTCGAACTCACCCATGAAAGCCTGCTGAGTGGCCAACATGCTGTTGTCGCCATAGCTCAGATTGGTGGTGATGCGCAGGCGGTCATCGAGCAACCGGGTAGAGACATCGACCCCCATCCGCACATTGTCGAGGGTGCCGTCTACCGATTCCAGGTTGGTGCTGATGGACCAGTTGTCGCTGAGGGCGCTTGCAAAAAGGGCATCCAAACCCCTGGCCAGCGTGTTGGAGGCAAAACGGCTGAAGACCGAAGGACCGAAATTCATCTCAGGTGAACCCTCAGAAGGGATGAAACTGCCGGTGGTAGCCAGGTAGGCAAATTGCAGGATCTTTGTCTCTTCGGTGTTGATGAAGCTGTTCACCCGCTGTTGGATATCATTCGAGCTCTCGGGTAATTCGATATCGTACCGCAGGTCCATTGCCTCCAGGTCACCCAGGATATGCAACAATGCATTCACCGGTACTCGTGTGTTGGCAAGTTCACTGGTGAAGGTGGGGCTGAGTGCCGCCAGGTCTGCTTTTACCGGCAGGTAGGCTGTGATGTTGAACTGCGTGTTGAGCGGGTTTCCCTCCATGGTAAGGCGGCTCCCCTCCCGTATTCTAAAGTCAATGGTACGCAGGTTCTGAAGGTTGTAATGGAACTTACCGTTGTTGATGACATAATCGCCATAGAGGCGTACAGGGGGGGTGGATTTGGAATTGAATTCCAGGTTCACTTCGCCCTCACCACTCACCTCCAATGCGTTTCCGGTAGTCGGATCGAGCACCACGGCAGCCTCCAACATGGGTGTGAGGTTGACAGTTACGCGCATCACAATTGGAATACCGGAAGAAAGAGAGGATGAACTCTTCTCCGCTCCGTTGTTGTTTCTTTTAAGGAACGACAACGAATCGTTCTGTTGTGGTGTATTGATATAAACCACTCCGCTGTATTCGGTGGCTCGGGCTGTCTGGGGAAGCACCACCGTTACTTCCGACCGGCTGGTACTGGAAAGATTCCCGCTGCCATAGATACCGCCCTGTGAACCGCTCACAGTAAGATCACCCGATAGACGCAGGTTGCCATAGGCCATCAGATCGGTACGATTCTCGTTGTTGAGCAGCATAAAGTCGTTCATCCGGATGGAAGCGTTGTAGGCCATCCCGCCGAAGTTGGTGTGCGACAGGTTGATATTGAGCGTAGCAGTACGGTTGTTCTGGTCGCGAATCACCAGGTTACGCAATCCCACATTGTCGGGGTTGATATCAATGGTGTCGGACACGAAATAAGTGACGTTGGTGAACGCCACCTTCATCTCCCCCTTGTCGATACCCAACCAGCCACGGGTGACCGGTGCCGTGGGTTTGCCGGTGATGGCTACTTCTGAGTTAACAGCACCGGACAACTCACTGAAGATCGAGGTGGTGAGCGGTTGTATTGCTTTGAGGTTGAAATCCTGGATACGCAGGTTGACATCCATCGGCAGGGGACTCTTCCCGCCCAGTGGAACATAACCGGTCAGATCGAGCAGGTGTTTGTCACCGTTGACGAGGAAAGCGTTCAGGTCGAGACCGGAGTAGAGGTTGTCCCAGTTGGCTTCAATGTTGAAAGTGCCTATGGTATCATTGTACACCGTAATGTTGTCGATCCGGAGCTCCTCGGTGTGCACCATCGGACTCTCCAGCAACTGCCTGATATAGATGTCGCCGTTGATGGAACCTGCGAAGTGTGACACGTTGAAGGCTGACAGGATGTTGGCCAGCTCAGTGTTGTTGAAGTAGACCCTCACATAGTCAGCTTCACTTTTTGATGCCACACCCTCGATGCCAAGCAGCAGCATCTGATCCTCACTCAGTCCGAAGTTGTTGATGGTGATCCGTTCCTTCCGGTAGGCAATGGCTGCATCGCTGAAGTCAACTCTTTTCCCATTGAACATCACGCTGGTGGGGTGTATCCGGATATCGGATGCCAGCTGGTCACTTTCATCGCGCAGGAAATCCATGGTGATCAGCATCTCACCGTCGGCGCTGCTATTTCCCTTTTGAAGGTCGAAAGCGAGTTGGTTTGTCAGTTTATCGGCTACCGCATCACTGTTGAGCCGTGCGTTGATGAAGCCGTTATCCTGTACCAGGTAACTGTTGACATTCAACCCGATGCCACCGGAGGTTGAAGTGGTCACTCCCAGTCGTGATTCACGAATATCGCTGTTTCCCATCATCAGCCGGGGAAGATAGCCATCTATCCGCAACGGTTCATCCGATGTCATATTCACCACACCTTTCAGTGTGGCATGTTCCACATTGTAAGCAGGCAATCCGAAGGCGAATGAGAGATCTTCCGTATTCTTTATCAGCAGGTCAAACTGAAAGTTATTGAAAGCCTCCGCTGATTGCCGGGAGGCGGTGATCACCGAGGGCAGGTGTGGATGCAGCACCTGCATCAGTTCGTGGGCGATGGTTGAGAAATAGTAATCGCCGCTCATCTCGGCCTCCAGGAAGGATGAGTAGAGCTGCAGCTTCTTCCCCTCTCCACTGTCGCCCAGTGCCTGGAGGTAGATGGGGCCGGGGTTGTAGATAAAATTGTTGTCCATCAGCGAGGTGTTGTCAATCACCAGTGTGCCGGTCATCTCATCGAGGCTGCGTCCTGTCATCTCACCATCGAGGGTAAGGCTCACCCGCGGGTCGATCCAGTGTCCCATCATCAGGAATGGGCGCAGATCCAACTGATTGACGCTTCCTTCCACATCGAACCGCAGCTCCTCACCAAAGGTGATGTCGCCAGTCAGATCGAGACCATTTCGCTCCCCATCGCTTGTGATATGCGCTGTGACATTGTTGCCACTGTAGCGGCCATCAAAATTGAGCCCGGCATAATGATAACCTTTGTAGTATGCCGATTCAATGCTGCCGTTGGCATCGACAGTGACCAGTGACGGCTCAATTGTCAACTTCATTTCCGTCGCGAGGGTGGCATCCCCCAGTCCGGTTTTCTCACCCAGGATATTCGCCAGATGAATCTCATCGGCTCGCACCGGACCCTCAAAAGTCATCAACTTAAACTTGTTGCGGATAGAACCATTGCCGTTCAGTACCACTTCTCCCTGTTCCGTATCCACCCTGCCATTGTAGCGAAAGTTGTTCATCCTGCCAACCACACGCATCCGCAGATTCAGATCACCCAACGCCAACAGTTGAGGTGGTGATATAAAAGCGGGCGGTCCGATCCGGATAAATGACTGTAGATCCTCCTGTGACAGATCGAGTGCAGCGATGTGCACCTGCAGGTCGCTCTTTTCAAAATTGCGGAAATCGGCGATCATGCCTCTAAGGTTGATATGGGTTTCATCCCCATAATGAAACATGAAGGTGGTGAGCGATGCCTGCGGCAGCGTTCCTTCTGCATCGATCTGAAACGAGATGGGTTTGTTGAGGTGCGACAATCGGGAGGTGAAGAGGGCGACATCACGCGGGTCGGCCCTCTCACTCTCCGTCTTGATGGAGAAGGCCTTGATCTCACGGTCGTAGAGGGCCTCTGCCACCTCCAGCTCCGTATTGTTGAGATGCAGTTTCAACCCTTTGCTCTCCAGCGCTGTGCCCTTACCCTTCACCGAGGTGCTGAGGTTGTACAGTGTCAGCCCGGCATTCAGCTCAGTGAATCCCAACAGCCTGATATCCGCCTGCATCTTTTCAATGCTTTCAAAATCGGCATTGCCCCTGAAATTGAAATGGTGCAGATCGATGTGATTCACATTGAACTGTCCCGGAGTGCGGGGGGCCGAATCGACATGGTAATGCAGGGATGCCTCTTTGATCAACAGCTCCTCAGCGGTAATACGCCACTGGCTCTTTGCCACCTTCGTGGTGTCCTTTTCGCCGGCAAAGGCATCGATCAGAAACTGGAAGTTGAACGGTTCTTCGGGTGAGGCACGGTGCACCTGTGCCACAAGATTCTCCAGCCCTGCCTTCTGCACGTAGATGTTCTTCTTTAGCAGCTCCAGTGCGTGAATGCGCACGGCGATCCGCTCGGCGTAGAGCAGGGTATCCTTTTGCTGGTCCTCCAGATAGAGTCCCTTCAATTCTACTGTGTTGAAGAGCTTGATGCGGATACCGTCAAGCGATACCTCCGTATCGATCATCGGTTTCAGTTTGCCGATGGCCAGGTCGGCAGCCTTCTTCTGGAGGGCAGGTACGCTCAGTGCGATGTAGAGTATGATATTGACCAATATGATACTTACAACGATGATTGCGAGTATGCGTGCTATCTTCTTTACCAATGTGATGGAACCAGTAGTGCGTTCTGACTTGATTTTATTTCTGTTGCAATGATACGAAAAAATGGTTGAATGCGCTTTGGTTCAGCGCTATTTTTAACCTAAATACATTCTTCTTTGGCCTTTTTCCATAACAGGGAGCTGTCGCCATAACTCAGGAAGCGAAATCCTTCCTGCAGGGCATGGTGGTATATCTTCTTCCAATCATCGCCCACGAAGGCGGCTATCAGCAGCAGCAATGTGCTCTGCGGCTGGTGGAAGTTTGTCAGGAGCGCATCGGGAAAATGAAAAGCGTAACCGGGTGCGATAAGGATCTGCGTGTCGGCCATCAAACGTTGTTCACCCGTGCGATCCAGATAGGTGAGAATGCTTCGCAACGCATCACCGGTAGTGATCGGCTGCTCCTCCTCATAAGGCTCCCACTGTTTCACGGTCAGCTCATGGGGTTGCAAGTCGGGTTTGTCGTATAACTTCCTGCCGATATAATAAAGGCTCTCCACCGTGCGCAGGGAGGTGGTACCCACCACGATCAGTTTCCCCTGATGGTGGAGCAGCCTCTCGATGGTTTCACGTTCCACAGAGATGAACTCGGTGTGCATATCGTGACCGGCAATGGTCTCACTCTTCACGGGGCGAAAGGTGCCGGCACCCACATGCAGCGTCACCTCCGCGGTTTTGATCCCTCTGGCCTGTAGTTGATCCATCACTTGCGGCGTGAAGTGCAATCCGGCTGTGGGGGCGGCCACAGACCCTTCGATGCGGGAATAGACAGTCTGGTAGGTCATCTCATCCTGCTCTTCCGAAGGGCGACCCAGGTAGGGAGGGATGGGCAGTCGGCCCGCGGCATCCAACAGTTCTGAGAAGGTGAAGTGGTCATTGTCCCAACTGAAACGGATCTCCGTCTCGGAGCCATGAGGTGTCACCCTTTCAGCTTTGAGTGTCACCTCTCCCTTGCCAGTCGGCACCTTCATCTCCAGTGCTCCTTCTCGCCATCGCCTGGCATTGCCGGTCATACAGAGCCAGGTACATGATTGATGTTGCTGGAAGTTGACCGCATAATCGGCAGGCCGGGAAGGGGTCAGACAGAATATCTCAATGCGGGTACCACCCGGTTTGTAGAAGAGCAGTCGGGCATGTATCACACGGGTGTTGTTGAAAAGCAACATGCTTCCCACCGGAAGCTGTTCGGGGAGATCGGTAAACTGGGCCGAGTGGATGGCTCCCTCGCCATAGAGCAACAGGCGGGAGCCATCCCGTTGAGGGAGTGGATACCGGGCAATCAGGTCATCGGGAAGGTGGTAACTGAAGCGGGATATGGGCAGATGGGCAATCTCCTCTTTTTTCATTTTTTATTATCGGAAAAATGATTTTTCGGATTTATTAATGCATTTATTGTGCAAAATTAGTCATCTTTGCAACAGCTAACAAACATTACACACCACAATTGGAGATTTCCATCCGGGAATTATTGGCCTTAGGTGTAACAGGAAGATCAAACAAATGAACAAATTATCGGTAGGTGACAAGGTACGGTTTCTCAGTACAGTGGGAGGTGGTACTGTCAAAGGTTTTCTCAACAAACAGCTGGTAATGGTGGAGGATGAACATGGGTTCGATCTGCCGGTACTGATTACAGATTGCGTGGTAGTGGAAGCGGCTGGCAACGAGAAGATGGGTCAGGTTGCCGAAAAAGAGGATCTGATCGTTCAAGCAAAGAGTCAGCAGATGACACCCGAAGCAACTGTAAACGTCACACACATCCCGGAGGAGACCCGCGAAGGTGAACAGATCACAGCCTGTCTGGCCTTTCTCCCCACGGATGTGAAGAATCTCTCAACCACAGGTTACGAATGTTACTTCGTGAACGACAGCAACTACTGGCTCTTCTTCAATTACATGAGCCGTGAGAACAACAGCTGGAAGAGTCGCTGCAGCGGAAGCGTGGAGCCCAATACAAAGATCTTCCTGGAGGAGTTCGGCAAGGAACGGCTCAACGAGCTGGAGAAGGTGTCGCTACAGTTCATCGCTTTCAAACACAACAAACCCTATCGATTCAAGAATCCCTGCTCGGTAGAGCTGCGCATCGACACGGTGAAGTTCTACAAGCTACACAGCTTCCGTGAGAACGACTATTTCGAGGAAGATGCTCTGCTCTTTTACATCATCCGTAACGATCAGCCCGAAAGGGAGATGCTGGTCTCGGCGGGTGAGATTGAAAAAGCTATCAGGGAGAAAGAAGCTCCGCAGAAACGTCCCCGGATAGAACGGATCGAAAAGAGAGAGAAAAACACACCCATTGAAGTGGATCTGCACATCGATCAGTTGCTCGACACCACTGCCGGTATGGACAATGCCGATGTATTGGCGTATCAGTTGCAGAAATTCAATGAGGTGATGACCGAAAACCAGCGTAACAAAAATCAGAAAATCGTATTCATTCACGGCAAAGGTGACGGTGTATTGAAAAATGCGATTCTGAGCGAACTGAAAAAAAGGCATCCAACCTGTTACCATCAGGATGCCTCCTTTCAGGAGTATGGCTATGGTGCGACCATGGTCACCATTAAGTAACATAAAAGCAAGAAAATGAAGAAATCAATTCTGATGCTCAGTTTGATGATCCTGCTGTCAGGTTGTGACATCATGACAAAGATTGGGGGTGCCTACCAGCTCGCCCAGAGTGAATACCGCTACAACTCTATCAGCAACATCCAGCTCTCCGGGCTCAACCTTGGTGATGCTTCCGGCATCTCGCTCTCCAACCTGGCTACTATCGCCACCATCTTGTCGGGTGGCTCCGGGATGCAGACAATTCCCTTCAGCTTGACGCTCCACATGGATGTCACCAACCCCAATACCACAGCTGCCTTCCTCGATGCACTGGATTATGCCATCCAGATCAATGAGATGGATTTTGTGGAGGGGAAGATGGACATCCCCATCCGGATTGAACCGGGTGAGACAAAGGTGATCGGTGTACCCATCAGTGTGGACCTGAAAGGACTCATCAACCGCTACTCGCAGGAGCGGGTAACCAGAGAGATGAGCGGTTTTTTGGGCATCACACCCAACGAAACATCGGTATCGGTGAAGCTATGGCCTAAATTCTACGTGGGTGAGACACTTGTCAAGGTGCCGGCACCCATTCCTGTGCTCTTCACCTTTGGTGGCAAATAAAACTGGGGATGGAGAAAAAGACCAAACAGCAACGGCACGAGGTCATTGCCCGTATCCTTGGGCATCGAACGATCGACAGCCAGGAGGAGTTGCTGCAATGTCTGGTGGAAGAAGGATTTGAGCTGACACAAGCCACTCTCTCGCGCGATTTCAGGGAGATGAAGATCGCCAAGACACCCGACAACGCCGGCAACTATTTCTACCGGTTGCCGGCCATTCAGCTGACGCAGACAGAAAAGAGAAAGCAGGGACAGATGGCCCCTTTTGTACGGCATGGGCTGCTCAACATTGACTTCTCCGGTCAGATGGCAGTAATGAAGGTGCCTGCCGGTTATGCGAAAGGCATTGCCAGTGACATTGATGTCAACAACATCATTGGGGTGATGGGCACCATTGCCGGTTACGATACGGTGTTACTGATCCTCTACGAGCATGCCGATCAATCGGAGATCCTCCATGCGTTGAAATTACTCTTCGACTCATAGCGCTGTGCCTGGCAACGCATCAAAGAGAATGTGTGCGCGACAGGCAATCCCTTTGTCGCGTGTTTCAATCTGAAAAAGACAATCACCTGCCGAAAGTTCCTGCCTGTATACCTCTCCGACATCTCCAAACATGATCTCTTTCAGGAAATTGATCTCAAAACGACGGATGCGGTGATTTCGGTAGTAATCAAGTGAAAAACAATCCGAGAGCCACTGTACATAGTTCAGGCTGTTGGCGTGGGTGTTGATATCGATGTCACTATACTTCACCTGAAAGCTGTTGGCCACCACTCCCTCCACATTGGGGATGCGACCCGGTTCACCGATGGGTGTCGACTCATTCCTCACAAACTGATGCATTACCGGCAGCGTATCAAGCTGAACACTTCGGCGCGTCACCATGTCAATAACCGCCCAGGAGGAGGCAGCATGGCCAATCACCTCTCCGGCTCCATCGAATAGCCGGAAGTTACGAACGGTAAAGGCATTGCCGACCTGTTCGATCCAGGTGTCGATGCCAACGCGATCGCTCTCATCAGGTATCCGCTCCATATCAATCACCAGCCGTGAGAGGACCCAGGTGTAGTTGTTGTTTTGAAGCTCAAGCAGGCCGAATCCGTTTTCATCGGCATTGCGACCGGCAGTGATCAGCAGGAGGTTCGTCAGCGATCTGAGTGACAGACGGCGGCGGAAATCGATCTCCTGTGCCTCTATCTCATAATGGTACCTTTTCTTTACACTCATTGTCTCTCTTGTTGAACTGCAAATGTAATCATTATTTACGCTTCAGGTGGCATCAGTTCCGGTTCAATTTGCACCATTGCACAGGATCATTTTTATCGCTATCTTTGTAGGGAGCCGCTTTTTTATGCGCTCCTTATACTTTTTCAGCATCACTGCCGTTATAAGAACGGTATTACGTAAACAACCAACTGTCAAACAAAGATGATAGACTTTATCAAAGGAGCGGTAGCTGAACTGACACCTGCAAACGTGACGATTGAATGCAGCGGCATCGGTTACCAGATGCATATCTCCCTCAACACCTTTGCTGCCATCAACGGAAAAACCGATGTACGGCTCTACGTCTACGAGTCAATCCGCGAGGATGCTCACCTGCTCTTTGGCTTCGCTGAGAAACAGGAAAGGGAGCTGTTCCTCCAGTTGATCAGTGTCTCGGGTGTGGGACCCGGTACGGCCAGAATGATCCTCTCTTCATTGAGCACACCTGAGCTGGAGAGCGTGATCGCATCGGGTGATGCCATCCAGCTCCAGTCGGTGAAAGGGATTGGTGCCAAAACGGCCCAGCGGATCATTGTTGACCTGAAAGACAAGATTCGATACAACGACCAAAACGGACCCATCTCGCTCACACCCAAAGAGGGACTCACCACAACCGGACAGGCTGCTGTCTCTGCACTGGTGATGCTCGGCTTTGTGCAGACAGCTTCACAGAAGGTGGTCTCCAGCATCATCAGAGAAAATTCCTCCCTGCCGGTTGAAGGTGTGATCAAGGAAGCATTGAAGAGACTCTGACAGTTGCCGGTTACGTAATACGCATTTTTGGCAACAAAAATCGTAATCGCAGTGGTCTCTTTGGAAAAAAACCAGCTCTCATTGCTATTTCTGTTCCTCTTCCTGTTGAGCGGGAGGATGACGCTCTGTGCACAACAACAACCAGCCGGAGTTACCACCGAAGTGCGATATGATGCGACTACGGGACGCTACATCTTCGAGAGAAGAATTGGAGCACACCTGCTGGCACCCTCCACCACCATGACGCGTAAGGAGTACATGGCTTATCGATTGCGCGTGATGCAGGGCAATACCTTCAGAGAACGCAACAGGGAACAAGCAAACAACGTACCATCCAGCAGGTACCCTTACACTGTGCATGGCTTGCTGAAAAGTCCACAATCACACAGTTCCCTTTTTGGATTGGATGGTGTGCAACTCACCACAGAGGGATCGGTCGAGATCACAGCCGGCATGAAGCGAGATGTAACCGACAACCCCACACTCCCGCTGCGTGCCCGTAAACGCAACATGTTCAACTTCGATCAGCAGATTCAGCTCAGGTTGAATGCCAAGGTTGGCAACAAGATCGATTTCGATGTGAACTATGACAGTGAAGCCACCTTCGACTACCGGAGCAAGGAACTCAAACTGGCCTACCGCGGCGACGAAGATGAAATCATTCGCCACGTGGAAGCAGGCAATGTGGGCATGACAACCTCCAACCCGCTGATAGACGGTGGTGCAGCCTTGTTCGGGATCAAGGCAGATCTGCAGTTCGGCAAGCTAACGGTGAACACCCTCCTATCGAGGCAGCAGTCAGAGGTACAGACCATCAACAGCAGCGGAGGTAGGCTGATCACCCCTTTCTCATTGGGTGCCGACAACTACGAAGAAAATTGTCATTTCTTCCTGTCACACTGGTTTCGTGACAACTATGACGAGACGATGGGCACCCTCCCCTATCTACGGTCACCGGTCTCGATTACCCGCATCGAAGTATGGGTCACCAATCGGCAGGGAGATTACAGCCAGGTGCGGAATATTGTTGCACTGGCCGACCTGGGTGAACACACCACCATACACAACCCACGGTGGCAACCGCTGGGAGCAGCAGAACACCCCCATAACCGGGGCAACAGCCTCTATGATGTACTCACCACCACCTACGCCGGAATACGAAACATCCGTGAGGGGATGACGCTGTTGCCGGATGATGTGGTGCGCGGAACAGACTATGAGAAACTGGAAAATGCACGGTTACTCAAACCTTCAGAATACAATTTCCAGCCGCAACTCGGCTACATCTCCCTCACAATGCCACTGCAAGCGGATGAGGTGCTGGCGGTTGCCTTCGAATACAGCCATGGGGGAGAGGTCTTTCAGGTAGGTGAGTTCTCGGCCGACATTGGAGCAGAGAACGGCCAGGATGCCTTGTTTCTGAAGCTGCTCAAGCCGGTCTCACTGTCACCCTCATCTCCCATGTGGGATATGATGATGAAAAACATCTATTCGTTGGGGAATGGTGCTTACAACATCGAGGAAGATCACTTCCGGCTGGAGATCACACGCCAAAGTGACTCCAGCGGTGTCTACCTGAACTATCTCCCCGACAGCGGCATCGACGATGAGCTTCTGCTGCGGGTGATGCAGCTCGACCGGCTGAATGAACGGGATGACCCCTATCCCGATGGAGTCTTCGATTTCCTGGAGGGATACACCGTTGACGCCAAAAACGGGAAGATCATCTTCCCGGTGAGAGAGCCGTTTGGGTCCCATCTGAAAAAAATGATTGGCGATGGCACCATGGCCGGGAGGTATATTTTCCAGGAGCTGTACGACTCCACCCGTACGGTTGCCCGACAACATGCCGAGAAGAACAAGTTCCTCCTCAGCGGTGAGTACCGTGCCGCATCTGATGCCGTTATCAGTCTCAATGCGATGAACGTGGCACGAGGATCGGTGAAGGTCACTGCCGGAGGTGTCACCCTCACAGAGGGTGTTGACTATACGGTCGACTATCTCTCGGGGAGTGTCACGATCCTGAACCGATCACTGTTAGAGGCGGGCACACCACTCAATGTAACGCTGGAGGAGCGCGGTTTCTCACAGATGCAAAGGAAGACGCTAATGGGTGTGAACCTGCTTTACAACTTCAATAAAGATCTCTCGCTGGGTGCCACCCTGATGCATTACACTGAAAAACCGCTGATCGTGAAGACAGCATTTGGTGAGGAGGCGGCAAGGAACTTGCTGTGGGGATCCAACCTGAGCTGGAAGAAGGAATCGATCGTACTGACAAACCTGCTTGACCTCCTCCCCTTCACCGACGCCACCGCACCCTCACAGCTCACGGCAGACCTGGCATTTGCTCAGATGATACCGGGTCATTACAGCAACAAATTTGCAGGAGGCTATTCCTACCTGGATGATTTCGAATCGGCAGCATCGATGATCGACCTGCGTGCGCCTCAGGGCTGGTCACTCGCCGCCACTCCTGTAGACCAGAGCGCAGAGGCTCTATTTCCGGAGGGAACACTCACCAATCACATTGACAATGGCAAGAACAGAGCACTGCTCGCATGGTACTATATCGATGGCATCTTTACCCGCAAGAATTCATCCCTGACACCCAACCACATCAGGAATGACCCTGATCAGCTCTCCGACCACCGGGTGAGGGAGATCTACGAACAGGAGATCTTCCCCGAAAGGGATCTACTGTACGGTCAGCCGGCTACCCTGCCGGTGCTCAACCTCTCCTACTATCCGGATGAAAGAGGACCTTACAACCTCGACAGAAATGTTGACAGTGAGGGTTATCTGCTCAATCCGGGTAGCCGGTGGGCAGGCATCACCCGACCTCTGGAGACCCGTGATTTTGAGACAGCCAATATCGAATACATCGAGTTCTGGCTGATGGATCCATTTGCAGGTGACACAGTGGGCAACAGTGGAGGAGGTGACCTCTACTTTCATCTGGGAGACATCTCCGAAGATCTGCTCCGTGACGGGAGGAAATTTTTCGAGAATGGATTGCCTGTCGACAACGACAGCAGTGTGGTAGAGCAGACCATCTGGGGTCTTACGCCCAGGAGACAGTCTACCGTTTATGGCTTCGACAACTCACTGGGGGAGGAACAGCGACGGCTGCAGGATGTGGGACTGAACGGACTAAGCAGTGACGAGGAGAAGAAATTTCCCCTCTATGCACACTACCTGGAGGAGCTTGAACCCCGACTTTCGGCAACAACCCTTGCACGGATGCAGGAAGATGCGCACTCGCCGTTGAACGATCCAGCAGGTGATCTCTTTCGGCATTACCGTGGTGAGGAGCAGAACCGCAAGCAACTGAGCATCCTGGATCGCTACAAGTATTACAATGGCACAGAGGGCAATTCACTGGCACCCCGGGATGGTGACGGGTATCATTCTGCGGCACGCAATACGCCCGATGTGGAGGACATTGACCGCGACAACACACTCAATGAACTGGAGGCATTCTACAGTTATCGCGTGTCGCTTCGTCATGAAGCGATGCAACCGGGCAGGAATCACATCGTCGACAAGAGAGAGGTGAACGTGACACTGCGCAATGGCAGCCACGATAAAATAACATGGTACCTCTTCCGGATACCCATCAGCGACTACCAGTCGAAAACCGGAAACATACAGGGATTCCACAACATCCGGTTTATGCGCATGCTGCTGACAGGTTTCGAAAGACATACCGTCCTCCGCTTTGCCACACTGGGGCTTGTGCGCAGTGAATGGCGCAACTACCAGGGTGACCTTTCAACCGGTGGCAGCACCACTGGCAGCGGGAAGCTCTCCCTCACAGCGGTAAACATTGAGGAAAACAGCAACCGGACACCTGTCAACTACGTGCTGCCACCGGGTGTGACCCGTATCATCGACCCCAGCCAGCCACAACTCAGACAGGAAAACGAGCAGGCACTCTCGCTCAAGATTGAGCAGTTGGATGCAGGTGACAGTCGCGCCATTTACAAACATGCAATGCATGACTTGCGTCGCTACAGACAACTGCAGATGTTTGTGCATGCCGAACGACTGGAGGATGATCCTGGGAGCTTGCAGGATGGTGATCTTTCACTTTTCATGCGGATCGGATCCGACTACCGCAACAATTACTACGAGCTGGAGGTACCGCTTCGTCTTACCCCCGCAGGAGATTACAGCAACCAGATCACTGCCGACAGGGAGCAGGTGTGGCCGGAGGCAAACAGAATAGACCTCCCGTTGGAGCTGTTCACCCAATTAAAACTGAAAAGAAACAGTTTGTTGCTCACAGAGGAGGGCGTTGCTTTTCACTCTCCCTACAGCGAGAGCTGGCCCGGTAAACCTGAAAGAGAGATCACCATCGCAGGCAATCCCTCACTGGCAGAAATAAAGGTAATGATGATCGGCATCCGCAACAAGAGTGGCACCACCAGCTCCGGTGAAGTGTGGGTAAATGAACTGCGTCTTAGCGAGTTCGATGAAAAAGGCGGGTGGGCTGCAGAGGGTAACCTGGGGGTGACACTCTCCGATATCGGTACCATCCATCTCTCCGCCAGAAAGGAGACGGCCGGTTTCGGTGCATTGAACCAGGGTCTGCAACAACGTCGCAACAACGACTTCGCCTCATTCAGTCTCACCCTCAACATGGATCTGGGGCGCTTCCTCCCGCGCAAGGCAAAGATTACAGCCCCCCTCTACTACTCCATCTCAAAATCAAGGGAGACACCGCTCTATGACCCCTTTAACAAGGATTTGCTGCTTTCAGAAACAACCGGGCAACTGCACCACCAATCGGGAAGGGATTCGCTGCAGCGCATCGCACTGACACACACATCGCAACGAAGTCTCAGCCTGAACAACCTGAAGATGAACATCCGAAGTGGAACACCCATGCCCTATGATCCCGCCAACTTCACATTCTCCTACACCGGCAATGCACTACAGCAACGAAACCCGGAGATGGAATATGCCACGGAGAGCGACCAACGGCTTCAGGCTCACTATGTGTACTCACCCGTTATCGAGCCCTGGGAGCCATTTCAACATCTGACGGAGCACAACGCCAGGGGTCTTCTCCGTACGCTGCAGTTCCGTTACCTGCCCGACCAGATCAGCATCAGTCACCGATTGCACCGCAACTACCGGGAGCGACAGTTGCGTGACCTGAACGCCTATGAAGCGGGAGTCACTGGGAGCCAACCGGCATACCTCACCTTCAGCCACAATTTTTACTGGGACAGACAATTCAACATCACCTGGAATCTCACTCCGCACCTCAATGCTTCCTTTCATTCCGGCACACTGGCCGAGATTGAAGAACCCTACCTACAGGTTAATAAAACAATCAACCGCAATGACTATGAGGTATGGAAAGACTCGGTGATGCTCAGCCTGCGTGGACTGGGGAGACCACTCAGATACAACCAAACAGCGGATGTGAGCTACACACTCCCCTTCGAGAGGATCCCTCTACTGGACTGGGTCAGCAGCAGTATGGCTTACCACTCGCAATACCGGTGGGAACGAGGTGCAACCATCAGGGAGGAGGAGATTGGCAACCACCTGCAAAACGACCTCTCCTTCACCCTCAACAGTCGCTTCAACCTATCGGGTCTTTACCGTAAATTCTTGTCGACGGACAAACAGACGCCACTCTCACATATCATGATGATGATCCGGCAAATCAACTTCAACATCGGGATCAAAACACGCACAGATCTGCCCGGGTACAAACCCATGAGCGGTGATCTCTTCGGACAGAAAAAGAGTACTGACGCATTGTTGCCGGGATTGCCTTTCGCTTTTGGGTTTGCTGGTGGTAAATCATTCGTGGAGGAGGCGCTGGCACACAACCGGCTCGTGATCAACCCGAATCACATTGCCCCCGCCATCTTCAACAGCACCCGGAATGTGCGGATTGAAGGCGTTCTTGAACCTCTCTCCGGCATACGCATCGATCTCCACGCGCTGCGTGAGGAGAACCGACGCAGCGAATATCAGTTCATGTTTGAGGGGATGCCCCAGATCCATGGTGGTAGTTTTGCGATCAGCACCATCTCACTTTTTTCATCATTTGAACGAAGCAGTGACAAACAACATCATCGGTCGGAAGCGTTCAACCGTTTGCTTGAAAACAGATCCATCATCGCAAACCGCATCAGGAATCAATACAATGGGATGCACTATCCGAACGAGGGATTCCTCAACGGTAGCTCACTGGCAGGTGATGCATTTTCTGCCGGCAACGGCGATGTAAGCATCTATTCCGCCGACGTGTTGATACCGGCTTTTCTGGCTGGTTACACCGGCAGAAACGCGGAAAGGATCGATCTCACACCCTTACCCCCTCTCTCATCGATGATGCCCAACTGGAATCTCTCCGTCAGCCTCACAACACTGATGCCCACATTACAGGAACAGGTTAACGAGCTGATGATCATCCACAGATACCTTTCGCAATACCGTATCGGTTCCTACAACACACACCTCACCTGGGTGGCCGCAGACAATGAACAGGGATTCGTACGCGATGCGGTTACAGGGAATCCTCTTCCCTCTTCTCCCTACAACATCCAATCTGTCGGTATCCTGGAGAGCTTTAACCCGCTCATCGAGTTACGTGCTACCTTTCACAACGACATGAATCTCTCCCTGCGCCTGAACC
Organism: Bacteroidota bacterium; assembly: GCA_023399295.1. GTDB lineage: Bacteria > Bacteroidota > Bacteroidia > Bacteroidales > Dysgonomonadaceae > Proteiniphilum. The sequence goes on along the minus strand of JAEWQF010000033.1, from coordinate 10,721 downwards.
GTACCCGGTCGCTTAACCTCGCAATCTCCTCCCACCAGCTGATTGAGATGAACGACAACGACCTGGTTGTTGGTGCCGGCTACCGTATTGTTGACTTCGGCCGTCTCATTGGATTTTCAATCGCCTCACGCAACCAAAATCGCAATCAGCCCCTACAGCGTCAGGATCAAGGAAAAGCGGTCAGCAATGAGGAGAGAGCTTTTCGAAACGATCTCACCCTTCGTCTCGACCTCTCATTCAGGAACACACACACACTCATCAGAAGAATGGAGGAGGAATATAGCCAGCCAGCCAGTGGCATTCAAACCGGCACAATACGCTTTTCAGCCGATTACGCGGTGAGCCGACAACTCACATTGCGTGCCTTTTATGACCATATGGTGCAAAAACCACTGGTATCGTCACTCTCACCGGCAACCACTCAGAGCAATGCCGGCATTGCAATGCGCATTCACTTCAATTGAACGAACGGCGCTTACCTGTTAAACAAATTCAAAAACAGGGATGCCATCACCAATCTTCTCTTAATTTTTGTTGGGATCGTCACCTTTTTCATTTTTTTTTAATTTTAAGAGGATATGTTAAACAAAAAAGTGGTTTATTTGTTAAATTAATAGGCAAAAAAAGGTGATCTTTGAAATAAAAAATGGTATCACTTAAAAGGAGGTAAGGAATTATAGCGTATGAAAAAATCAACTATCTGGTTGCTTGCCATTGTGATGTTCACCGCTTTTTTCGCATTGCTGTTTCTTCAGGTCAGGTACATGAGAACCAGCCTGGCCATTCGAACACAACAGTTCGATGAGCAGGTGAACAGAAGCCTCTACAATGTGATGAGGGATTTGGAGCTAGATCAGACACGCGAATACCTGGAACAGGATATGATTGAATCGGAAAACAGATATTCCCGATATGATCAATCACAGGGTTCGCAGGAGATGATCAGGGAACAAGCATCCGCATCCATCACACATCCCGACGGTAGCAAATCGAACATACAAATGCGTGTTACCGAACAGACGGTCTTGCCTGAAACAGCAAGAGAGAGGGCGTTGCTCTCACCCAATCAGGGCGTCAGCACCATCTCCAAGACACAATACGACATGCAACAATCACTCTCGAAGCGCTACATGCACGAACGTTCGCTGCTCTACGAGGTGATCTTCAAAATCCTCAGCCGATCGAGCAACGAACCAATTGAAGAACGGATCGACTTTAACAAGGTAGACCAGTACATTCGTTACGAGCTCTCCTACAACGGGTTGAATGAACCATTCAGCTTTCAGGTGGTGAATTACAACAACCAGGTTGTTCACTCCTCATCTGGGTTCTCAACCAAACAGCGGGATGCAATCTACACACAGATTCTTTTTCCCAACGATCCTCCGGCGAAACTGAATCAGTTACGGGTCTATTTCCCAACGAAAAGGAACTATGTATACAGTGAGCTCTCTTTTTTCATCCCGTCGCTGATCTTCACCTTCATCCTGTTGATCACCTTTATCTTCACAGTGGTCTCACTCTTCAGACAGAAGCGTTTGTCTGAGATGAAAAACGATTTCATCAACAACATGACCCATGAACTGAAAACACCCGTCTCAACCATCTCACTGGCATCGCAGATGCTGAAAGATGAGTCGATACTGAAATCACCGGAGGTGTTTCGTCATGTGACAGGTGTGATCCACGACGAGACCAAACGGTTAAGCTTCCAGGTGGAGAAGGTGTTGCAGATGTCACTCTTCGACAAGCAGAAGACCACCCTGAAGATGAAGGAGATGGATGCCAACGACCTGGTGGTGACAGTAGCCAATACGCATGCACTGAAGGTGGAGAAGCTGGAGGGTACGCTCGACATTGACCTGCAGGCTGAAGAGTCAACCATCAAGGTAGATGAGATGCACTTCACCAACGTGTTGTTCAACATCCTCGACAACGCGTTGAAATACAGGAAGAAGGATGTTCCGCCAGAATTGATGATTCGGACCCGCAATGAGGGCAACAAGCTGATCATCTCGATTGAGGACAATGGCATTGGCATGAGAAAAGAGGATGCCAAGAAGGTTTTTGAACGTTTTTACCGTGTGCCGACGGGCAACCGTCACGATGTGAAAGGCTTTGGGCTGGGGCTGGCCTACGTGAAAAAAATTGTGCAGGACGTGAATGGCACCATCCGTGCCGACAGCGAACTGGGAAAAGGAACAAAATTTATTATTAGTTTACCCACAATAACAGAAAATTGACATGGAAGAGAAATTAAAAATTTTTTTATGCGAAGATGACGAGAATCTGGGCATGCTGCTCAGAGAGTATCTTCAGGCCAAAGGGTTCGACACCGACCTGTTCCCCGATGGGGAAGCTGGATTCAAGGGGTTTGTGAAGACCAAATATGACCTTTGCATTGTGGACGTGATGATGCCAAAGAAAGATGGTGTCACGCTGGTAAAGGAGATCAGAACAATCAACACCGAGATACCTGTCATATTCCTCACTGCCAAGAACATGAAGGAAGATGTATTGGAAGGATTCAAGGCCGGTGCAGATGATTACATCACCAAACCATTCAGTATGGAGGAGCTGGTGCTCCGCATCGAGGCAATCATTCGTCGCGTCAAGGGAAAGAAAAGCAGGGAACAACAGGTCTACAACTTCGGTCAGATGTCGTTCGACACGCAGAAGCAGATCCTCTCTATCGGTGATGCGCAGACAAAGCTTACCACCAAAGAGTCTGAGCTGCTCTCGCTGCTCTGTGCACACGCCAACGACATTCTGGAACGCAACCATGCGCTGAAGCAGATATGGGAGGAGGATACCTACTTCAATGCCCGCAGCATGGATGTCTATATCACCAAATTGCGCAAGCTCCTCAAACCGGAGCCCAACATTGAGATCATCAATATTCATGGGAAAGGGTACAAACTGATTGTCCCAACCGATGAGGGTGATCACAGCGAACTGTAAACAGCAATTTTCATTCGACATATTAAGCCGGCTTCAACAGAAGTCGGCTTTTTTTTTGATGGGTGTATAGGGCATGCCGGCTCAGTTTTTTTTTGAAACAAATTCGAAACATAAAATTTAATGGTTACATTTGTAACAGGATAGAAAATCAAATAATAGTGACGGAGATGAATACATCAAAAAAGAACATGGTCAAGTCGCTCAGACTCATTGCCACCGATCGCCAAAGGACCAACATCCTCCGTGCGTGGGAGCAGAAAACGATTGCCTTCCTGGTTCAGAAAATTCCCTCCTGGATCTCCTCCGACGGGCTCACGGCCATCGGTTCAGTGGGTAACCTGATGGTGGCAGCCAGCTTCGTGATGGGTGCCACCCTGAGTCGATACTGGCTACTGGTATCACTCCTCGGATTCTTCATCAACTGGTTCGGCGACTCACTTGACGGACGGTTGGCATACTATCGCAATACCCCTCGTAAATGGTATGGGTTCTCGCTCGATGTGACGGTAGACTGGATCGGCACCATTCTCATCGGTTTGGGATTCACCATCTACGCACCGGGAATTTGGAAGTACGCCGGATTCATGTTTGTGGTCCTGTACGGATGGGAGATGATCACCGCGCAGTTGCGCTACAAGATAGGGGGACAATATTCAATCGACTCTGGCATCTTTGGCCCCACCGAGGTGCGGTTACTACTTTCCACGATCATCACAGTTGAGGTGTTCCTGCCTGGAACAATTCAGTACCTCGCTACTGCTGCCTGTCTCTTTATCCTGATCTCCAATTTTGCTGAAACGCGGAAGCTGTTGATCCTGGCCGATCACCGTGACAAACAGGAGCGACAGGCCAAAGAAAAAGAGAAGAAGACAAAACGCATGGAGAATGCCTGATCTTCCCGCTCATCGTTTTTGCCAAAATAAATGCTACCTTTGCAGCATCTGTTTCGTTGCGCCGATGGGCTGAGTAAAGGTTGTTTGCGATGCCATGGCTGGAACTGAGAAATCGAGGAGCGATGGCGACTCAATGATACTGAAACGACTGATAAGAGGAACAATGACACACTCAATGACCGGGTATGGAAAGGCTGTAGCCGAACTGCCAAACAAAAGAATCACTATTGAAATAAGGTCTTTAAACAGCAAGCAGTTTGATCTCTCAACCCGCATACCTTCCGTATACCGCGAGAAGGAGCTGATCCTTCGCAACATGCTCTCAAGGCGCCTGGAAAGGGGTAAGGTGGATCTGACAATGAATGTGGATCTGATCGCACGTGACGTGACATCAAAGATTGATCCTTACATACTGCGCCAATATCACCGTGAGCTCACTGCCCTGGCTTCAGAGATGGGTGTGGATACACCGGACGACTGGTTCTCGGTATTGCTCCGATTGCCGGATGTGATGAAGCAGGAAAATGAGACACTCACCGAGGAGGAGTGGCTGGGTATCGAAAAAGCAATCGGTGAAGCACTGGAAGAGCTGAACCGTTTCCGTCAGCAGGAGGGAGAGATGTTACAGCAGGTGTTGACCGGTAAGATTGCTTCTATCCGCGCACTGTTGGCTGCAGTGGAACCATTCGAAGCAGAACGGACGGAAAAGGTCAAGAGTCGTCTCTACGAAGCGCTTGCCAATCTGGAAGGGGTGGAGGTTGACCGCAACCGTCTCGAACAGGAGATGATTTATTACCTCGAGAAACTCGATGTCAACGAGGAGAAGACCCGCCTGGCTCATCACCTCGATTACTTCACCGAGACACTGCACGAGGAGAGCTCACAAGGGAAAAAGCTGGGATTCATCGCCCAGGAAATAGGGCGGGAGATCAATACACTCGGTTCCAAATCAAACCAGTCGGGGATGCAACGCATCGTGGTTCAGATGAAAGATGAGCTGGAACAAATTAAAGAACAAATATTGAACGTATTGTAACTGAATTACAACTTCCGGGAGTTCAGGTTACAAAAACAGACCTACGATGGCCAAACTGATCATTTTCTCTGCACCCTCAGGAGCAGGCAAGTCTACGCTGGTCCGCTACCTGTTGTCGCAGCGACTGAACCTCCGGTTTTCGATCTCTGCCACGAGTCGTGCACCCCGGGGAGAAGAAAAAGATGGGAAAGAGTATTATTTCCTGACTCCCGACGAATTCCGTAAGCGGATTGCACGCAACGATTTCCTCGAATACGAAGAGGTCTACACCGACAAATTCTATGGAACCCTCAAAAGTGAAGTAGACCGTATCCTGGCTCAGGGCAACAATGTGGTCTTCGACGTGGATTGTGTTGGTGGGGTCAACATCAAGAAGATTTACGGTGAACAAGCACTGAGCATCTTCGTCATGCCCCCCTCCGTGGAGGTGCTGCGTGAACGGCTTGAAAAAAGAGGAACAGATTCCCCGGAAGTGATTGAAAACAGACTTGCCAAAGCTGAATATGAGATGAGCTTCGCCCCTCAATTTGACGTGACTGTCTGTAACGACGACTATGACAGGGCCAAGACTGAAATATTGAATTTGGTTACTGATTTTATCAACCAGAAATAATGTTGCTTAAAAGAATTCTCCCACTCTACCTCCTCCTGTTGACAGCTGTGGCTGTCACAGCAGCCACCGTGGAGAAGGAGACCCGTCTCTTCGCCGTAAATGAAGGTGTCGAGCTGATGATGGATCTTTACCGTAGCGACTCTGCCTCGATCCTGCCCCAGCCTTGTCTGATTTTTGTTTTCGGTGGGGGTTTCAAGGAAGGAGAACGTGATGCAGACCTTTACCTCCCTTACTACCATTATTTCGCAGAAAAGGGCTTCACAGTGGCTGCCATTGATTACCGCCTGGGCATGAAGGGAGAAAAGGCACCCGGCATGCTCAACTTTAAGCCGCTGCTCAACGCCATCCACCTCGCAGTAGAAGATCTTTACTCAGCTACCGGTTACCTGCTTGAGCATGCCGATGAGCTGCAGATTGATCCCTCGCTCTTCATCATCAGTGGATCGAGTGCCGGTGCCATTACGGTGCTTCAGGCCGACTATTTGAAACAAAACAGCCAACCACTGGCGAAAGATTTACCGGAGTCGTTCCGCTATGCCGGCGTCATCTCCTTCGCCGGGGGGATTTTTAGCAAAGAAGGACTGCCGACATACAAAAAAACACCTGCCCCCACCCTCTTTTTTCACGGCACTGCCGACCGGTTGGTACCCTACAACAAAACAGGACTGTTTCACCTGGGCATGTATGGTAGCCGGCAGCTGGTGAAACGTTTTGCACGGGAACGTTACCCCTTCACCTTTTACAGCATAAAAGATGTGGGTCACGAAGTGTCGGAGTATCCGATGGGAGAGTACCTGCCGGAAATCGAACAGTTCATCAACGATTTGGTTCTCGACCGCAAACAATGGATGACCGAGATCCACCACAAAGACCTGTTGCGGCAATCAGACACCTCCTCTACACCTGCAAACTATTACGACTGATATGCAGAAGTATCTCGAGAAATACCTGCTTCCGGTCGCCATGCTATTGGGTATTACCTTTCATCGTCAACTCTCCATTCTCTCTCCCATCATCCCTTGGTTGCTGGCCCTGATGCTTTTCATCACCTACACGCGTGTGCAATGGGCAGACATTAGGCTTACCCGTTTTCATTATATCTTGTTGGCCATCCAGTACGGGGGAAGTGCATTGATCTACCTGGCCCTGCGTCCGTTCAGCGAGGTGCTTGCACAGGCGGCAATGATCTGCGTGCTGACAGCCACTGCTACCTCAGCCCCGGTAGTTGCCGGCATCCTGGGAGGCAGTATCTCGGTAACGGCTGCCTACGCCATCGTAAGCAACCTCTCAGTGGCATTCATCGCGCCACTCTTCCTCTCACTTGTAGGGGAAAGCGGTCACAATATCTCCTTCGGGGCCACCTTCTGGCATATCCTCCTCAGTGTGATGCCCATCCTCGTAGTGCCATTTCTTGTGGCGTTCATCATCCGAAAGGGCGCGCCGGCACTACACCGGAGAATCTATTCCGCACAGATCCTCTCTTTTTATTTATGGGCTGCCGCCCTCACGGTGGTGATTGGCAACGTGACCCAGTACGTGAAGATGCAGGATGACGGAAACTACACCCTGGAAGCGGTCATCGCCGGTGTCTCACTGGTGATCTGCCTGGCGCAGTTCTTCTTCGGCAGAAAAATCGGACGACGCTACGGACGTACCGTTGCCGGAGGTCAAAGCCTGGGTCAGAAAAACACAGTGCTTGCTATCTGGCTCACGCAAACCTATCTCAATCCTCTTGCAACACTTGGGCCGGGATTATATGTGCTCTGGCAAAACCTGGTCAACTCATGGCAGATCTGGAAGAAGAAAAAAGCGGAGGAAGGTTCCCTGTAAGTAATTCATTTCTCACCTGCTTTTTGCAATAAAAGATTTCTTTTCTATCAAATTTTTCTATCTTTGAAGCCACTCCAATTCGGGAGATAACATCAATTGAAATGAATATGGGTTCCAAAGTATTTGTAAACAGCATCTTGCTTATCACTCTGATGGTAACAGCTCCACTCCATGCGCAAACAGAAGAAACGAGCGGAGAAGTGTCGGTCGACCTCAATCTTCGGCCCCGTTTTGAATACCGTCATGGCTATGCCTATCCCCGTCAGGAGGATGACAAGGCTTCCTCCTTCATATCAAACCGAGCCCGAGTGGGACTTAACTTCGACAATGGGTTCCTTTCGGCACGCATGGCTGCCCAGGAGATCTCAGTGTGGGGACAGAAGAAACAGAACGACAGTGAGGGTGCCCGTTTCACCATGCATGAAGCATGGGCACAACTCACCCATAACGGCTACTTCGCAAAAATAGGAAGACAATCGCTCAGCTACGACGACGGACGAATCCTTTCAGAATCAAGCTGGACCCCCACCGGAATCTGGCATGACGCCTTGAAGATGGGGTATGAGAACAATCACAACAAGCTGCATTTAATCCTTGCCTACAACCAATCGCGCGAAAAAACCAATGAAGGCACTTTCTACGAGGCAACCGGCCAACCCTATCAAAATATGCAGACGATCTGGTACCAGTACCGCAACCCGACAGGATTCACAGCTTCGGCACTTTTCATCAACCTGGGATTCGAGACTGCCGATCCTATTGCCGATCCGCTTCATTCAGATAAAGTATACATGCAGACCATGGGCAGCAACATCGGATTCAAAAATGATCTCTGGCAGATCATGGGGACAGCATACTACCAAGTCGGCACCAACCGGCTTAACGAAAAAGTAAATGCCTACATGCTGGCACTGCGGGGAGGTTATACACTCTCACCACGCTTCTCGCTCTACGGAGGCACTGAATTCCACCCCGGACAGGATCCCGATAGTGAGAAAGTTACACGGATGGACCTGCTCTACCGCTCCAACCACTCCTTCATGGGGTCTATGGATTATTTCAAGGGATACGATTATTATGGCGTTTGGGACAAATACCTTGGCCTTCGCTGGAAAGCAGGCAAGAAGCTGGGTCTTGACATGCGTTATCACAACTTCACCGCTCCCCGGCAAATAGACGTGGAGGGAGCGATGAAGAAAGCACTCGGTTCTGAGATCGACTTCACCTTCACCTATCCCATCCGGAAATATTTCATGCTGGAAGGAGGATACTCATTCATGCTGGCCACTGATGCGATGCCGATTGCCAAGGGTGTTGCGGGCAACCCCGATGCATGGCAAGACTGGGCCTACGTGAGTCTCACCATCAATCCGGTAATCTTTAAGAGTAGATTCTGAAAAGAATATTTACCCGGGCATCTTACTCAAGATGATTTCCATAATCCGGTTGGTACGGGCAGCAGTGCTCCCCCTGCTTACCGGCATCTCCCCTTTCCCGTTGAGGTAGTTGACAATGCTCTCAATCAGGTAATACTGGATGTGCTCGGGATTCGTCTCCATAAATTCTTCTACCCCATGGGCTGTCTCCAGACGGATGGGGGTGAACAGGAAGGTGGAACAGGTGAGTTTTCCTTTTGTACCTGTAAAAAGAATCTGGTCGGAACGAGTGTCTGAGGGTGCAACAAAACTCCATGAGCCACTACCCGGCAGCCCCGACGGGAAACGAAATGCAGCCGTAACACTGTCCTCAACTTCATACAATCCACCCACGTTGCAAGAGAACCCCACAGCCCCTGTGATTTCTCCCAGGAGAAAATCAAGCAGATCGAGCTGATGCGATGCCAGGTCGTAAAAATAGCCGCCACCGGCAAGTTCTTTCTTCACCCGCCAGGGCAGTTGTTGCGGGTCACAATCACCTTTGCCCGGTGGCGTGGCAAATCGTATCTCAACGGTTGAGAGCTCGCCCAGCACACCCGACTCAATCAATTGTTTCACCCGAAGGAAGTAGGGTAGCGTGCGACGGTAATAAGCCACAAAGAGAGGTACACCTGTCTCCTCCGATACGCGATTCATCTCACGGCACTCAGCCCATGTGGCAGCCATCGGCTTCTCCACATATACCGGCTTACCGGCTCGCATGGCGGCAATTGCATATTCTGCATGCGATCCTGGAGGAGTCGCCACGTAGACCGCATCAACCTGCGGATCGTTGATGAGAGCCTCAGCGTTGTCATACCATCTCCCAATGCCATGCCGCTGTGCATAATCTCTCGCCTTATCACCATCGCGCCGCATCACTGCAACCACATCCGATCCTTCCACCTTCCGGAATGCGGGACCACTTTTCTTTTCCGTTACATCTCCGCAACCAATAAATCCCCAGTTTACCATGTTGATATGTTTGTAAGTTTGTGATTCAATTTTCGCATCCAAAGAGACAGTGAGTTCGGACATCCAAAGTTATACTTTTTCATTCATTCAGATACAGAAGTTTCCGTCTATTAGTCCTCTTGGACTATTTGAGCGTTCTATTCCGTCCGGATAATTGTTGATACTTCTCTTCCTCGTCCTGTTTTGGCTGATAATCTTCCAATTCTGGTTCAGTGAGAGCCCTCATATCTGTATCTCGTTCTAATATGGCTCTAATATGGTTCTAATAAATTAAAAATAGTAAAGAATCAGATACGAGCAATAAAAGGTCTATTTCAGGATCATCTATAGCCCGTGCTCTCTTATCAAGATCAAAAAGTGGCAGTCCGATTCCGGCAAATTAGATGCATGACTGATCCCACCGGAACATGAACTATCCGGCGAGCAATAGAGAAAAGATATTTACAACTGATTGCTTACTGTTTTCCTGTAAGAGACAACTCCCAGGATACCGACCGCAACAAAGGCAGCCGCAATATAAAGAAAAACGGAGGATGAAGTATCGGTTTGACCATATGAATGCATGCCGCTCAGGAAGTAATTCACTCCGAGAAAGGTCATCAGCACGGAGGAGAAAGCCAGCACCGAGAGCAAATTGAAGAGCCATTCGCTCTGCCACCGTTTCACCAGATGCAAGTGAGTGACGATGGAGTAGATCACGACGGTGATCAGTGCCCAGGTCTCCTTGGGATCCCAGCCCCAGTATCTCCCCCATGACTCATTGGCCCAGACGGCTCCGAGGAAGGTGCCGATGGTCATCAGTGCCAATCCTGACAGCAGGGAGAGATTGTTGATGATGCTCAGTTCCCTGATGCGGAGGCTCATTTGCTCCCCGGTATGCCGGAAACTCATCAGCAGCAGGTTGGTCATTCCCAGCAGAAAGCTGATGCCAAAAAAGCCGTAGGCAGCCACAATCACCGCCACATGAAACATCAGCCATGGCGATTTCAGCACCGGCA
>JAEWQF010000004.1 GCA_023399295.1 Bacteroidota bacterium | reverse complement strand
TACGGCAGGGCCACATCCAGTTGGCGCTCAGTGAGACGCTCTGGAGACCTTCGCTGAGGGGTGCGAACACCATGTTGGTGAGTGCTTCGGAGACCGCCAGCACCGATCCTGCCGCCGGGTCAATCATTGCCGCCTGGGGGGCATGACCGATGGAGGTAGCCATACCGGCATATCCCCGGTAGTCGAGGGCGATGGCACCACAGTCACTGAGTGGCAGTTGGATCTCCCCCTGGCATTGTTGGCGTGCGATCTTGCCGGTCACGGAGCGGTCCACCTTGTTGGTGAGCCAGTCCTTGCAGGCCACTGCTTCCAGTTTCAGTACGTTCTCGATGTAGGTGCCCAGCTCCGAAGTGTTGTAATCCGGATCCTCGTAGACCTCATCCAGGGTGCTGTCCTCCATCACGGTGACCGGTGGTTTGCCAAAGAAATCCGCCAGTTCCATGTCGATGGGATTGGCTTCACCCTCCTTGCGGAAGGTGAAACGCATGTCGTCGGTGGTCTCACCCACCACATACATCGGTGCCCGCTCGCGGGCGGCTATCCGTTCAATGCGTGCGATATCCTGTTCTTCCAGCAACAGGCCCATACGTTCCTGGCTTTCGTTGCCAATGATCTCTTTGGCCGAGAGGGTCTTGTCGCCCACCGGCAGTTTGTCGATGTCGATCACCCCTCCGGTCTGTTCCACCAGCTCGGAGAGGCAGTTGAGGTGTCCCCCTGCGCCATGGTCGTGGATGGAGACGATGGGGTTCTCCTCCGATTCGGCAAGGGTGCGGATCACGTTGGCCACCCTTTTTTGCATCTCAGGGTTGGCACGCTGCACTGCGTTGAGCTCGATGCCGGAGGAGTATTCACCGGTGTTGACAGAGGAGACGGCACCACCACCCATGCCGATGCGGTAGTTGTCACCCCCCAGCACCACCACCTTCTCACCGCTCTTCGGGTCCCCTTTCTTCGCATCGCGACTGTTGGCGTAGCCCACGCCACCGGCAAGCATGATTACCTTGTCGTAGCCGAACTGCTTCCGGTTCTCGGCATGCTCGAAGGTGAGCAGGGAGCCGCAGATGAGCGGCTGTCCAAACTTGTTTCCGAAGTCGGAAGCTCCGTTGGAGGCCTTGATCAGGATCTGCTCCGGTGTCTGATAGAGCCAGGGTCGCGGCGGCATCACCTGCTCCCAGGGACGACCCTCCTCCAGACGGGGGTAGGAGGTCATGTAGACAGCGGTCCCGGCGACGGGCAGTGAACCCTTTCCGCCGGCGAGGCGGTCGCGGATCTCCCCGCCAGTGCCGGTAGAGGCGCCGTTGAAGGGCTCCACGGTGGTTGGGAAGTTGTGTGTTTCAGCTTTTAGCGAGAGCACGCTCTCCACCTCCCGTGTCACAAAAAAGTCTGGCTTGTCGCCGCTGAGGGGTGCAAATTGTTCGATCTGCGGTCCCCGGATGAAGGCCACGTTGTCTTTGTAGGCCGATATCAGGCTGTTGGGGTTGATGGTCGATGTTTTCTTGATCAATTGGAAGAGCGAGAGCTCTTTCTCCTCACCGTCGATGATGAAACGACCGTTGAAGATCTTGTGACGGCAGTGCTCCGAGTTGACTTGTGAGAAGCCGAACACTTCGCTGTCGGTCAACTTGCGGCCCATCTTCCTGCTTACGTCGTTCAGGTAGTTGATCTCATCGTCGCTCAGTGCGAGCCCCTCGGCACTGTTGTAGGTCGTGATGTCATCGATGTAGATGATTGTTTCGGGCTGGCGGCCGATTGTAAAGAGCATCTGATCCAGTTTTTCATACCTGCGTTGCAGCATCGGGTCAAAATCGAATGCGCTGCTGTCAGCCAGGGGGACATACTCCTCCATGCGGGTAATCTCTTCAATGCCCATGTTCTGGGTGATCTCCACGGCGCAGGTGCTCCAGGGGGTGATCATCTCGCGTCGTGGTCCGATAAAGGGGGTATCGAGGGATGTAGCTGTGAGCATCTCAGCCTCGCCGAAGAGCCAGCAGAGCTTTTCTACTGTCTCAAGGGTTAAGACCTCAGCCGATTCCACGGCAATCACACTCTGAGAGGGGGTTCTGAAAAATGAAATCATGTCTCTTGTTTTTGTTGGGTTCAGCGGTAGGATTCCACAGGGCTGAACGGAGTGACAAAGTTAAACAACTTTGGTGAAAAGAGTTGTAATTGGAGGGTGAAAAGTGGCGCTTCGGTTTTGTGCTGAACTTTAACCGCCGTATCTTTACAGCGGAACGAGTGTTTCCCAAAGAATAAGATTGTAAGATGCTTGAAACCATTGCCAAGGGTTTTCTCATTGGGTTCATGGTCTCATCACCCATGGGACCGATCAACATGTTGACCATCCAGCGGACACTCGCCAGGGGACGTCGTCACGGTTTTGTCACCGGCTTGGGGGCCATGCTGTCGGACATCACCTATGCACTGCTCACCATGACGGCCATGGGTTTTGTCTCCCGCTTTCTGGAACGATATGAGCCCTGGCTACAGCCTTTTGGCGGTCTGGTGCTGATCCTCTTCGGTTGGTTTGTCTTCAGCAGCAATCCCCTGAAAGGGTGGAGCCCGGCAATTGTCCCCGATGAGGATCGCCTGCTCCGGGATTTCTTCTCCTCTTTCCTGCTTACTTTCTCCAACGCAGCCATTATCCTGGTCTTTATGGGGCTCTACACCCGCTTCTCCTTTAACCCGCTGGTAGAGGGAACGGTATATCTCGTTGCCGGGATCAGCGCTTTTGTACTGGCCGCTTTCAGCTGGTGGTTCTTTCTTACGCTCTTTATAGCCCGTCTGCGGAAACGGTTCAATCGGAGAGGGTTGATCCTGCTCAACCGCACCGTGGGCATCCTCTTCATGGTGATCGGTGCGGGGGGTATTTTGCTCACACTCTTTCCAGAACTGTTCTAACCCTGTTTGCCTATTTCAATCACCTCCAGGTCGCGGATATCCCCCTCATCCAGCAGGAAGCGGAGCAGCGTACGCACCCGGTGGAAGCCGTACTTGCCCGCCGCCCCCGGGTTCATATGAAGGCAATCCAGTTTCTTGTCGTAGAGTACTTTCAGGATATGCGAATGACCGGCGATGAAGAGTTTCGGGGGGCGGGAATGGAGTTGTGCACGGATGGAAGGATCGTAGCGGCCCGGGTAGCCACCGATATGGGTCATCAGCACCTCCACCTTCTCCAGGGTAAAGCGCAACGTCTGCGGGTAGGCGATGCGTGTTTTGTAGTCGTCGATATTGCCATATACCGCCCGGAAAGGCTTCATTGCCTCAAAGCGGTTGGCAAGCTCCAGTGAGCCGATGTCGCCGGCGTGCCAGATCTCATCGCACGATTCGAAATAGCTCTCAAACTTGTCGTCCCAGTAGCCGTGGGTGTCGGAGAGCAGCCCGATTTGCTTCATTTTTTTCGGGTAGAGATGGTCTCGATGACAAAAATCAGCACAAAACCAAGTGCCAGGAAGAGAAGGGCCCCCCACAACCAGGACTCATTGCCCGTAAGGGTTTCAAAGGTGCCTGGCAAAATATTGCGTTCAGCCACCGGGATCACCTCTCCATGGGAGTCGGTGATCGTTTTGGTGGCAATTTTCCAGGGCCAGATCTTGTTGAGCGAACCGACCATGAAACCGGCCAGCAGTGCAATGGTGAGGGTGTGGTATCGCTTCAACAGCCAGGAGAGGAAGTTGGAAAAACCAATGATGCCAATCGCTGCCCCAGTTGCAAAAACAAGCAATACCGGTATGTTCAGTTCGCCCAGAGCGCCCAGGATGAATGAGTACATGCCCAGCAATACCAGGATGAAACTACCGGAGATACCCGGCAATATCATGGCGCAGATGGCAATCACACCAGAGAAAAAGATGAAATACCAGGCGGTGTTTGCTTCTGTTGGTGAAATCACGGTGATGCAATAGGCGATTGCGATCCCGGCGATCCCGGCGATCACCGTTTTGGCATTCCATACTGTAATGGTACGTGCAACATAGATGGTGGATGCGATGATGAGGCCAAAGAAAAAGGACCATACCAGTATGGGATAGTGATGCAACAGATAGGTCATCCCCTTTGCCAGGGAGAAGATGCTTATGCCAATGCCCAGTACCACACTCAGCAGGAAATTGCCATTGATTGTTTTCCAGAAGGCAGCTACCTTTCCCGTAAGAAGCAGTTTTACCGCCTTCAGATTGATCGATTTGATGGAAAATAGGAGTTCTTCATAGATGCCTGTGATCAGTGCAATGGTGCCGCCCGACACCCCCGGAATCACATCCGCTGCACCCATTGCCATCCCCTTGAGGATTAAAAGCAGGTACCCGTTTAATTTTCGTTGCATTCCTTATTCAGTTTGGTATTCTAACATGCCACAAAGGTACAACTTTTGCGCATCTATTTTTTAGTTTTGGCAACCAGACCAATTAATTCCTTGTTTTCGTAGCATGCAGGCAACAGCCAGTTCCAGTTCCGGATCAGGTGTCAGGAACAGGCAATGAGCAACAGCATCGCATGCGGCGTGTACCTGTTGAATCTATCCTGTAAAAAGATGATTTATTCGAACAAACTTCCTAATTTTGAGGTTTAATCTTACCAGCAAGACCGGATTCAATGGATAACAGCACATACACCTATTTCAAACGCGATATCAGCTGGCTCTCTTTCAATTACCGGGTTCTCCTGGAGGCGAAGGATGAGCGGCTACCCATCTATGAGCGCATCAAGTTCCTTTCCATCTACTCCTCCAACCTGGAGGAGTTCTACAAGATCCGCGTGTCGGGTTATCACAGCTCCCTGCTGGAGAGCATCAAACGCGACGAATCGGTGGAGGAGGCGTTGCAGACAATCATCCGGATCAATCGAGAGGTGACGTTACAGGAGAAAGAGTATGACACCATTTTCAATGAGATGATCCTGCCGGAGCTGCGCCGCAACGGCATCATCCTCTACCAGACCGACGAGGTAGAGCCCTTTCATCGGGCGTTCGTGGAGAAGTACTTCAATGAGGAGGTGTTCCCCTACCTGCAGCCGATGATCATCATGAAAGATGACATCCACTCCTTCATCCTCGACGGACGCATCTACCAGGTGGTGAGCCTGCGGAAAAAGAAGAAAAAGGGGACCAACGGCACCTCCTATACCTATGCCATCATGAAGATCCCCTACACCAAGGTGCCACGGTTTGTGGAACTGCCCTCCTTTGGGGGCAATCACTACATCATCTTCATCGATGACCTGATCAAGGCGAACATGCGGAGTGTCTTTCCCGGTTATGAGATTGTGGATTGCTACAGCATCAAGATCTCACGCGATGCCGATTTCTCGCTCGAGAACGAGGATCAGAAGGATATTGCCGAGCGGATCCTGCGGAAGGTGCGGAAACGTAAGATCGGGGCGGTGACCCGCTTTCAGTACGACAAGGATATGCCGGACTACTTCCTGAAATATCTCTGTGAGGCATATGAGATCGAGGAGGAGGAGCTGCTCCCCTCGGGTCGTTACCTCAACCTGGCCGACCTGATGAAGCTGCCCAACCCGGTGGGTGACAGCCTCCGCCAGCCGCTGCCACAGCCACTGCGGGTACCGGAGCTGGAAGCCAACAACTCCATCCTGCGGGTGTTGCGCCGACAGGATCTGCTGCTCCACTTCCCCTACCAGTCGTTCGACTACCTGTTGCGCTTCCTCCTGCAGGCTGCGTTCGATCCGAAAGTGCTGGAGATCAAAGTGACACAGTATCGCGTGGCGGAAAACTCGGCTGTGATCAACAGCCTGATCAGTGCTGCCAAGAATGGTAAGAAGGTGACCGTCTTCGTGGAACTGAAAGCCCGATTCGACGAGGAGAACAATTACCTCTCCTCCGAGCTGATGCAACAGGCCGGGGTGAAGATCATCTACAGCCTCCCGGGACTGAAGGTGCACGCCAAGCTGGCCTATGTGCGCAAGCGAAGCAACGACCCCGATGATCCTATCAAGGGATATGCTTACCTGGGTACCGGCAACTTCAACGAGAAGACCGCCCGCATCTATTCCGACAAGGGGTTGCTCACCTCCAACAAGGAGATCATCCGCGACATCGACGAGGTGTTCCGCGTGTTGGAGGGGAAACCATACATGCACGACTTCAAACATCTGCTGGTGACCCAGTTCAACATGCTGCCCGCCATTCACGGGATGATTGAACAGGAGATTGCCGAGGTGAAACAGGGGGGTGAAGGTTATATCATCCTGAAGATGAACAGTCTGGAGGACAAGGGGATGATCAATGCGCTTTATCGTGCCAGTGAGGCGGGCGTGAAGATCGATCTGATCATCCGCGGCATCTGCTGTCTGATACCCAACCAACCCTACAGCAAAAACATCCGGGTGACGCGCATCGTTGATGCCTACCTGGAGCATGCGCGTGTTTGGTACTTCCTGAACGGAGGCAAGGAGACGATCTACCTCACCTCGGCCGATTGGATGGCTCGCAACCTGCACCGCCGCATTGAGGTGGCCTTCCCGGTCTATGCCGAGCCGCTGAAGCGGCAGATCGTCGATATCCTGAAGATACAACTTGAAGACAACCAGAGTGCCGTTTGGGTAGATGAACAACTGAATAATGTCTTTAAAAGTGAGTTTGCTTCACCCGATGCCCTTCCCGTACGCGCGCAGCAGGCGATTTATGAGTATCTGAAGAGATCTACTGGACAGTAGATACAATGTTTCCAATAAGCCAGCTATTATTCTGAACTGAATATTCTTTTAATATCACTCGTAACTAGTTCTAATCTCGGTCTAATCTATTAGAACGAGATTAGAGCCATATTAGAACGAGATTAGAGCCATATACGAACCAAACAGGACCCAGTTGAGAACTATCTATCACCTTCGATTGATCAGAAGAGCTGTTCCACTGCCTGTTGATAGTTTATCCGTGCCTGCTCCTTATTCCCTTGTTCACGATAGACACAGCCGCTGTAAAAACAGGCCAAAGTACTTTTCACCGGATCATTGGAGTGTTTTGTAAAATAATCCCTGGCCTTGAATATGAGGGTATCTTCATCTACCGCCAGGTAGTTTTTATACCGGACCTGCACACGTGTCACCCAATAGCGCATGTAATCCCTTTTGTTAAAACTCTTCTCCGGATAAAAAATAGAGTCGATCAGTTGTACAGCACTGTCGGGACGGGTATCTGCCAGTTGTTCGGCCGCTTTCAATAACGTGACAGCTTCAGGTTGCGGGTTGGAGCAATAGGCCAGTGCCAGCCCAATGATGGTGAACCATACAGGGAGATGAGATTTACGCTCAGATTTCATCCGATAAGTGTTTGTTGCTGAACTAGATAAAAATGCGGAGTTGACAGAGAATATGACAAAGCATTATCTGGTAGAATATCAAAAAAAACCGCATCGGATATCCGACACGGTTTTTATAGAATTTATGTATGAGCTGTTATTCTTCAACTGCTACTTCCTGGAACAGGTTGGTGCGCTTGCTGGCGTTCAGCTTCTCAAAGTCCTCACGCGAACCTACAATCAGCTTCTCAAACTCACGCTGTCCGGTACCGGCAGGGATGAGGTGACCTACGATCACGTTCTCCTTGAGCCCTTCCAACAAGTCGGTTTTGCCGTTGATGGCGGCATCGTTGAGCACCTTGGTGGTCTCCTGGAACGAGGCGGCCGACATGAAGCTGGTTGTCTGCAGCGCGGCACGGGTGATACCCTGCAGTACCTGGTTGGCGGTCGCCGGGATGGCATCGCGTGCCTCCACCGGTTTCAGGTCGCGCCGTTTTAGCGAGCTATTCTCGTCGCGCAGCTTGCGAACGGTGACGATCTGTCCCGGCTCGAAAATCTGTGAGTCGCCGGCATCGATGATCACCTTCTTGCCCCAGATGCGGTCGTTTTCGTCCATCATCTCGTGCTTGTCGACAAGCTGTTGCTCGAGGAAACGGGTATCTCCCGGATCCACCACCTCCACCTTGCGCATCATCTGACGGACAATCACCTCGAAGTGCTTGTCGTTGATCTTCACACCCTGTAGGCGGTAAACGTCCTGTACCTCATTCACGATATACTCCTGTACAGCTGTGGGTCCCATGATGGCGAGGATATCGGCCGGTGTTTTTGCACCGTCGGAGAGATGCATTCCGGCACGAATGTAGTCGTTCTCCTGCACCAGTATCTGCTTGGATAACGGAACCATGTACTTCTTCGTCTCCCCTGTTTTGGAGGTGATTGATATCTCCTGGTTACCGCGTTTGATCTTGCCATATGATACCTCACCGTCGATTTCGGCAACAACAGCCGGGTTGGAGGGGTTGCGTGCCTCGAACAGTTCGGTGACGCGTGGCAGACCACCGGTGATGTCACCCGCTTTGCCCACGGCACGGGGAATCTTCACCAGCACATCACCAGCCTTGATCTCATCGTTCTCGTTCTTCACAATGTGGGAACTGAGAGGCAGGGTATAGGTGCGGATGATGTCGTCGTTCTCATTCACAATATGAGCCGAAGGAGCACGGGTCTTGTCACGTGATTCGATGATCACCTTCTCTTTCAATCCGGTTTGCTCATCCGATTCCACCTTGTAGGTCATGTTCTCGGTGAAGTTCTCGAAGCGGATCTTACCGGTTGCTTCCGAGACAATCACCGCATTGAACGGGTCCCATTCACAAATCAAATCGCCCTTCTCAACTTTTGAACCGTCACTGAAGTAAAGCTTCGATCCGTAGGGGACGTTGTGCGACAGCAGCACGATTCTGGTGTTTGGATCCAAAATGCGCATCTCAACCAGTCGGCTCACCACCACCTTATAGCTCTTACCCTCTGCGTCTGCACTCTCAACAAAACGGAGCTCATCGAACTCGAGGATACCGTCGTACTTGGTTCTGATGCTGTTCTCGGCTGCAATGTTGGAAGCTGTACCACCCATGTGGAAGGTACGCAGGGTGAGCTGTGTACCCGGCTCTCCAATCGATTGTGCGGCAATGACACCCACTGCCTCACCTTTCTGAACCATCCTGCCGGTGGCCAGATTGCGGCCATAGCACTTGGCACAAACGCCCTGGTGCGATTCGCAGGTGAGCACCGAACGGATCTCCACCCGTTCAATGGGCGATTCGTCGATTTTCCTTGCAATGTCTTCAGTGATCTCATCACCCGCATTCACAAGCATCTCACCGCTATTGGGGTGTTGCACGTCGTGTACCGACACGCGGCCCAGGATGCGCTCGTAGAGCGAGGCGATCACCTCGTCGTTGTTCTTGATGGCGGAGGCTGCCAGACCACGGAGTGTGCCGCAGTCCTCCTCGTTGATGATCACATCCTGTGACACATCCACCAGACGACGGGTGAGGTACCCGGCATCGGCCGTCTTGAGGGCCGTGTCGGCAAGACCTTTACGGGCACCGTGGGTTGAGATGAAGTACTCAAGCACCGAGAGTCCTTCCTTGAAATTGGCAAGAATCGGGTTCTCGATGATCTGCGCTCCTTCGGCACCGCTCTTCTGCGGCTTGGCCATCAGTCCACGCATACCGGAGAGCTGACGGATCTGCTCGCGCGATCCACGGGCTCCCGAGTCGAGCATCATGTATACCGAATTGAATCCCTGGTCATCTTCTGCCAGCTGCTTCATCAGGATGTTGGAGAGCTTTGAGTTGATGTGTGTCCAGGTGTCGATGATCTGGTTGTAACGTTCATTGTAGGTGATGAACCCCATGTTGTAGTTCTCCATGATCTGTTCCACCTCGGCATAACCAGACTGAATCAGCTTCTCCTTCTCTTCGGGGATGATCACATCCTCCAGATTGAACGAGAGGCCTCCCTTAAAGGCTGAAGTATAACCCAGATCCTTGATGTCGTCGAGGTATTGTGCCGTGCGGGCTACACCGCAGGTCTTGATCACCTTGCCGATGATGTCGCGCAGCGACTTCTTGGAGAGCAGTTCGTTGATATAGCCCACCTCTTTCGGGATCGCCTCATTGGCGATCACCCGTCCAACGGTGGTCTCGTGTAACTTGCGAATGGGGTCACCATTTTCGTCAATGTCATCCACAATCACCTTGATGATGGCATGCAATGCCACCTTTTTCTCGTTGTAGGCGATAATTGCCTCCTCTTCTCCATAAAAAGTCATTCCTTCACCCTTTGCGCCGGGACGTGTCTTGGTGATGTAGTAGAGCCCGAGCACCATGTCCTGTGACGGTACGGTGATGGGGGCGCCGTTGGCAGGGTTGAGGATGTTGTGGGAGGCCAGCATCAACAGCTGAGCTTCCAGGATGGCTTCGTTGCCCAGTGGGAGATGCACCGCCATCTGGTCACCGTCGAAGTCGGCGTTGAAGGCGGTACAGGCCAACGGATGCAGCTGGATGGCCTTGCCTTCAATCAGCTTGGGCTGAAACGCCTGGATACCCAGTCGGTGCAATGTAGGGGCACGGTTAAGCAACACCGGATGTCCCTTCATCACATGTTCGAGGATGTCGTATACCACCGGTTCTTTGCGGTCCACAATCTTCTTGGCCGATTTCACCGTCTTTACGATGCCTCTCTCAATCAACTTGCGGATGATAAACGGCTTATAGAGCTCGGCTGCCATGTCCTTGGGCAAACCGCATTCGTGCATCTTGAGTTCAGGCCCCACCACGATGACCGAACGTGCCGAGTAGTCGACACGCTTACCAAGCAGGTTCTGACGGAAACGACCCTGTTTACCCTTCAGACTGTCGGAGAGCGATTTAAGCGGTCGGTTCGACTCGGTCTTGATGGCACTCGACTTGCGTGAGTTATCAAACAGCGAGTCTACAGCTTCCTGAAGCATGCGCTTTTCGTTGCGCAGGATCACGTCGGGAGCCTTGATGTCGATCAGTCGTTTCAGTCGGTTGTTGCGGATGATCACCCTGCGATAGAGGTCGTTGAGGTCGGAGGTGGCAAAGCGACCTCCGTCGAGCGGTACCAGCGGACGCAGGTCGGGCGGGATCACAGGGACCACCTTCATCACCATCCATTCCGGCTTGTTGATACTCTTCGAGCCACGGAAGGCCTCCACCACCTGCAGCTGCTTCAGTGCTTCGTTTTTGCGTTGTTGCGATGTGTCGGTATTGGCGCGGTGACGCAGCTGGTTGGCCAGTTTGTCGAGATTGAGCCGTTCCAGTAGGTCGAGAATGGCCTCAGCACCCATCTTGGCGATGAATTTGTTGGGATCGCTATCCTCCAGCATCTGGTTTTCACGGGGGAGTGTCTCCAGCAAATCGAGGTATTCTTCCTCGGTGAGGAGGTCCCGCTCAGTCACCTTCTCCTCCAGTGCACCTGCCTGAATCACCACATAGCGTTCGTAGTAGATGATGGAGTCGAGCTTCTTGGTGGGGATGCCCAACAGGTAACCAATCTTGTTGGGCAGTGAGCGGAAGTACCAGATATGTGCCACGGGAACCACCAGATGGATGTGTCCGGTACGTTCACGGCGCACTTTCTTCTCAGTCACCTCCACGCCACAACGGTCGCAGACGATGCCTTTGTATCGGATTCGTTTGTACTTGCCACAATGACATTCGTAGTCTTTCACCGGTCCGAAGATCCGTTCACAGAACAGACCATCGCGTTCGGGCTTGTAGGTTCGGTAGTTGATGGTCTCGGGTTTGAGGACCTCACCGAATGAGTTTTCCAGAATCTGTTCCGGAGAAGCCAGCCCAATTGTGATCTTTGAAAAACTACTCTTTATCTTGTTCTCTTTTCTAAATGCCATATGTCTTGTATATAGAGAGTTATCGGAATAATATTGGTATCTCCTGTGCAAACCCGTGGGGTGGCAGTCTGTGGCTGACACCCCCGGTGCAACAGTGAGCGAATTAATCGAGACTGATGTTCAAACCCAACCCCTTCAGCTCATGCAGCAATACGTTGAGTGACTCAGGGATGCCTGCCGATGGCATTGCCTCCCCTTTCACGATTGCCTCATAGGCTTTGGAGCGTCCAATGACGTCGTCCGATTTCACCGTAAGGATCTCCTGGAGGATGTGAGAGGCACCGAATGCTTCGAGGGCCCACACCTCCATCTCACCAAAACGCTGCCCACCAAACTGTGCTTTACCACCCAGTGGTTGTTGCGTGATGAGCGAGTAGGGACCGATGGAGCGGGCATGCATCTTGTCTTCCACCATCTGGCCGAGCTTGAGCATGTAGATGATCCCGACAGTTGCCGGCTGGTCGAAACGCTCACCGGTACCGCCATCATAGAGGTAGGTCTTGCCATATGCGGGCACCTTGCCTTTTTCAGTCCACTGGTTCA
>JAEWQF010000076.1 GCA_023399295.1 Bacteroidota bacterium | reverse complement strand
GGATGAAGATCCGGATGAAGGAGCTGCTGCATTTCCTCTCCTATGGCATCTGGCGGCAGAATCCCGAAACGCTCTCCAACAAGAAAAATATCCTCTACAACATCATCAAGACGGTGATCCTCACCGTTCGGAATGTACAGGAGCTCGACATCGCAGCCAGTGCCCGTTCGCTCACCTACCGCACCTTGCTCTCCATTGTACCACTGTTGGCGGTGATCTTCGCCATCGCGCGTGGCTTTGGCATCGAGAACATCATGGAGAGCAGCATCTTCAGCTTTATGTTGGGGGAGCAGACCAACAACGAGGTGATGGCACAGGCACCCAATCCGGATACCGACAGCATGGTTGTCTTCTTCGAACGACAAAGTGAAAGCATTGCCACTGACGGGGAGGCTGCTGCCGACGCGATGACACCCGGCATCACGGAAGAGGTTACTGCCGACGGACGCACGCGGGAGTTCCTGAACCTGCTGTTCGAACTGATCGAGAAATCACTTGAGGAGGCACGCGGGGGAGGCGTCTTTGCCGGGATCGGCATCCTGTTATTTCTCTACACCATCATGAACCTCTTTGGTGACATCGAGAACAACTTCAACAAGATATGGCGCATCACCCGTGGCAGGAGCATCGGACGGAAAGTGACCGACTATTCGGCAATGGTGTTGCTCATACCCTTCTTCTTCGTGCTGGTGAACGCGCTCAACATCATCAGCTACCCACAGAACAACACGTTGAAGATCATCTATATCCTTTATCCCTTTATCCCTCGGTTGCTCAACATCGTACCGCTGGTGGTGATCATCTTCATCTTCACAGCCCTCTACAAGTTCCTGCCCAACACCAAGGTAAAGTTCCTCAATGCACTCATCGCCGGAGCACTTGCCGGCGCCGCCTTCCAGTTTTTCCAGATGCTCTACCTCAGCGGACAGCTTTGGATCACCCGCTACAATGCCATTTACGGTACTTTTGCTGCCATCCCGCTGATGCTCCTCTGGCTCCAGATGTCCTGGTTCATCGTGCTGATTGGTGCCGAGATCTCCTATGCCGCACAGAATGTCCGTAACTTCTTGTTCGAGAAAGAGACCCGCAACATCAGCCGTCGTTATCGCGACTTCTTTACGCTGATGATCACCTCGGCTATCGTACAGCGTTTCGCCGATGAAAAGCTTCCACTCACTGCCGAACAGCTCTCGCTGCGCTGCAAGGTGCCGGCTCGCCTCACCAGTGACATCATTGACGAACTGCTTGAACTGCGCATCATCTCTGCCACCCCCTCACCACACGATGAGCGGGTGACGGCATACCAGCCGGCGATCGACATCAATCTGATCACCGTGAACGGGTTGATGAGCAAGTTGGATGAGCAAGGATCGGAAGATTTTATGATCGATATGGAAGGCGACTTCAGGGAGCACTGGGAAGCATTACTCAATTCACGCATGAGCATCTACAACAGAGAGGAAGACCAACTGATCAAGGATCTCTGACCCTCGTAGATTACTTACCGGTCAGAAATCGGTAACCATCTGACTTAAATTTTTTTGTCTCTTGCCGATAGATCTCTGTGTTCTCTCCGCACATCTGATGAAGCAGCTTCCAGAAATTACTACTGTGGTTCATCTCCACTGTATGAGCCAGCTCGTGCAACACCACATAGTCGATGAGATGTTCCGGTAACAGCATCAGGTAGAGTGAGTAGTTGATGTCCTTGTGTGTGGAGCAGCTGCCCCAGCGGCCACGGCTGCTGCCGATCTTCACATTTCGGTAGGTAAGCCCATGCTGACGGGCAAAGAATGCAGTTTTCTCCGGTAGTATTCGTTTGGCCTCAATGCGCAGCACATCGGTGATCGCACTGCGAATAGCCTGTTGCACCTCCCCACGTGTGATCTCCAGTTTTTCCGGCAGGAAAAGAGAAAGTTGCCGCTCCTTCAGGGTAAGACGCAGCTTCTCCTGAAAGGGATCACGCAGCAGTCGTGCCTCGAAGGTGAGCGAGGTGATCACATCCTCTTCCCTGAACATGATTGGCGGCAGTGGTTTAATTTTTTGTAGTCGTGGACGAAGCTCCTGCAAGAGAGAGGGGATGCGTCGAGGGTTAAAATCGATGGGGACGGTGAGTTGGATGAAACTCTCCTTCCGTCGAGCGATGATATTCTTTGCCCTTCGGTTCGTTGTGACTACGATTCTGCCCAACTCCCTGTCGTTTAGTTCGAACATGCCACAAAAATAATGATTTATGCACTAGAAATAAAAATATCTATCTTTGCAGTGATGAAAAAGATCAAAAATGCCCCATGATGATCCTCCGTTCACTGGAAAGTGTAGGTGAATACGCGTTGCTGATGAAGCGAGTGTTGACCTTGCCCGACAAATTCAGTCAGTTTCTGAAGGAGTTCCTGAAGAGTGTCTATTCGCTGGGAGTCAATTCAATATGGATTGTGGTGATCATCTCCTTCTTCATTGGAGCGGTGATCGTATTGCAGATCGCTCTCAATATCGACTCGCCCATGTTGCCACGTTTCACCGTGGGGGTGGTTTCGCGTGAGATCATTCTGCTGGAGTTCTCCTCTACCATCATGTGTCTGATCCTTTCCGGTAAGGTGGGATCGAACATCGCCTCCGAGATCGGTTCCATGCGGATTACCGAACAGGTGGATGCCCTGGAGATCATGGGGGTTAACTCAGCCAACTACCTGATACTGCCCAAGATTGCCGCTTTCGTTGCTTTCATGCCGGTATTGGTGATCTTCAGCATGTTCATGGGACTATTTGGTGGATATATCATCTGCATGGTGCTGGGTACCCCCTCCGTGGGAACCTACGTCTATGGCATTCAGGCATTCTTCACCGAGTCGTTTGTATGGTATTCCATCGCCAAATCGATGCTATTTGGTTTCATCATCGCCTCGGTGGCAGCCTACTTTGGATTCAATGCCCGCGGGGGAGCATTGGAGGTGGGGGAGGCCAGCACCCGCTCGGTGGTGATTAACAGCATCCTGATCCTTGCAAGCGACCTGGTCTTTACGCAGCTGGCAATGGGATAAAAAAACAGAAAAGAGATGATAGAGGTAAGGAACCTGGTGAAAGAGTTTGATGGTACGATTGTTTTAAAAAACATCGATGCCACCTTCCACAAGGGAGTGGTGAACATCATCATCGGCAAAAGCGGATCAGGCAAGACAGTGATGTTAAAATGTATGGTGGGTCTCACCCAGCCCTCATCGGGCGAGATCCTTTACGACGGAAGAAACCTTACTGCCATGCGCAGTGGCGAGGTGCGCCGGTTGCGGCGTGACATCGGCATGCTTTTCCAGGGTGCCGCTTTGTTCGATTCGCGCACGGTGTTGGAGAACGTGATGTTTCCCCTTGATATGTTCTCACGAAAGAACAGGCGTGAGCGGCGCAAAAGGGCTGAGTTCTGCCTGGAGCGGGTGGATCTGTTGCAGGCGGCCAACCTGCTCCCATCAGAGATCAGCGGCGGGATGAAGAAACGCGCAGCCATAGCCCGTGCCATCGTACTCAATCCAAAGTATCTCTTCTGTGACGAGCCCAATTCAGGTCTCGACCCCAAGACGTCGCAGGTGATCGATGAGTTGATCAGTGATGTGACGACCGATTTCAACATCACCACCATCGTGGTGTCACACGACATGAACTCGGTGATCAACATCGGCGACAACGTCATCTTCCTCAATGAGGGGATCAAGGAGTGGGAGGGAAGCAAGTCACAGGTGATGGACGCCGACAACGAGAAGCTGAACGACTTCGTCTTCGCCTCCGACCTGTTCCGCAAGATCAAGGAAGCGGAGGAGCTGATCAGCGAGGAGGAGAAAGGATAAACTGATGAGACAATGGAATAAAATAGAGCACAGTACTTCGATAATCAAACCGTGTGAGCAAACAATTCCGTGCCGCTATTTGTTATTGTGTGACGGTAATACCCGCTCTCCATTGGCAGACCGGGAATGAGTTTCTCAGGCGGCACGGCAGCAACTGAGCCGTTTTTTTTATGACAACAACAAATAAAATATCCAATATGTTAGAGATAAAAAACCTGCATGCAATCGTTGAAGAGAAAGAGATTCTCAAGGGAATCAACCTGGAGGTGAAACCCGGTGAGATCCATGCAGTGATGGGACCCAACGGTTCCGGTAAAAGCACGCTGGCCTCGGTGCTGGCAGGAAACCCCAAGTTTGAAGTAACCCGCGGCAGCATCCTCTTCAAGGGGAGTGACTTGCTGGAGATGGAACCGGAAGATCGCGCCCGGCTTGGACTCTTCCTCAGTTTCCAATATCCGGTGGAGATACCCGGTGTGAGCATGGTGAACTTCATGCGCGCAGCAGTCAACGAACAACGTAAATATAAAGGTGAAGATCCCATCTCGGCGAGTGACTTCCTGAAGCTGATGCGCGACAAGCGGGAACTACTAGGCATCGACAGCAACCTGGTGAGCCGCTCGGTGAACGAAGGTTTCTCTGGCGGTGAAAAGAAAAAGAACGAGATCTTTCAGATGGCGATGCTCGCTCCCCAGCTCTCAATCCTCGACGAGACCGACTCCGGGCTCGACATCGACGCGCTGCGGGTGGTGGCGCAGGGTGTGAACAAACTGCAGACAAAGGAGAACGCTACCATCGTGATTACCCACTACCAGCGGTTGCTGGAGTACATCAAACCCGACCATGTGCATGTGCTCTATGCAGGCAGGATTATCCGTTCCGGCGGCCCCGAGCTGGCACTGGAACTTGAGAAGAGAGGATATGACTGGCTGATTAACCCGTAACAAGCAACCCCTCAAAACAATGATAGAACAACAATACCAGGATCTGTTTCAACAGTTTCGCAGCGAGATCGATGCCAACTCCGTGGAGGGGATGAACCGCCATCGTGATGCTGCGTTTGACCGTTTTCAACAGATCGGATTCCCTACCTCCCGTGAGGAGGATTACAAGCACTCCAACGTGGCACGTGTTTTCGATGCGGATCTGGGGCTGAACCTGCGGAACATACCCATCCCGGTGAACCCCTACGACGCCTTTAAGTGCGACGTGCCCAATCTCTCCACCCACCTCTACTTCCTGATCAACGACCGTTATTACGACAAACCGCTGGCAAATGATCCGCTACCCGAAGGTGTTTTTGTGGGAAGCCTGCAGCGTTTCTCACAGGAGCATCCGGATATCTTCAATGTCCACTACGGTCAGATTGCCGACTACTCCGACAACGGCGTGGTGGCCTACAACACCATGTTCGCCCAGGATGGCTTCGTGGTATATGTGCCTAAGAACATAACGGTGGAGAAGCCACTGCAGTTGATTAACATCCTGCGCGGCGGGGTGGACCTGAGCGTGAACCGCCGCCTGCTGGTCATCGCCGAGGAGAACGCACATGTGAAGCTCTTGGTGTGCGACCATGCAGTGGATGATGTGCACTTTGTCGTGACCCAGGTGACCGAGCTCTCTGCCGCCGCCAATGCCCAGGTCGATGTATACGAGCTGGAGGAGAACTCCTCCAAGGTGACACGCCTCAGCAACCTGTTCAGCGAACAACTTGAAAATTCGCATGTTGTGACAAGTGGCATCACGCTACACAATGGCTATACCCGTAACAACTACCGTTTTCGCATTCTGGGAGAACATGCCCATGTGGATGCCGGTGGACTGGCAATCTGCGATGGCTCTCAACATATTGACAACTTTGCTTTCCTCGATCATGCAGTGCCCCACTGTACCAGCAACGAGCTCTTCAAGACGGTACTCGACGACCGTGCTTCCGGTGTCTTCTGTGGTAAGATACTGGTAGAGAAGGATGCTCAGAAGACGCAGGCCTACCAGAACAACCGCAACCTGCTGGCCTCCTCCACGGCACAGATGTTCTCCAAGCCACAGCTGGAGATTTATGCCGACGACGTGAAGTGTTCGCATGGACTCACCACCGGTCAGTTGGATGAAGAGGCACTCTTCTACATGCGTGCCCGTGGCATCGACAAGAATGAGGCAAAGCTGTTGCTGATGGTGGCGTTCACACGTGACGTGGTGGACCTGGTGCGGATCGACTCCCTACAGGAACGCTTGGCAATGCTGATTGAAAAACGGTTCCGTGGTGAGCTGATGCGTTGTGGCAACTGTAACGTCTGCAAGTAAACCGATTGCTTTATGTGATGATTTGCAGCTAAATGCTTTATATGTTGAAACAGATTGATATCAATAAACTGCGTGCCGATTTCCCGATCCTCGGTCGCGAGGTCTATGGAAAGCGTCTGGTCTACCTCGACAATGCGGCCACCACACAGAAACCGCAATGCGTGATCGACAGGATCGCTGAGATATACACCTCGGTGAATGCCAATGTGCACCGTGGCGTGCACTTCCTCAGTCAGGAGGCTACCGAAGTGCACGAGGCATCCCGCAAGGTGGTGCAGCAGTTTGTCAATGCTGTATCACCCAACGAGATTGTTTTCACCCGCGGTGCCACCGAATCGATCAACCTGGTGGCATCCTCCTTCTGTCACGCCTTTTGTAGTAAAGGAGATGAGATCCTGATCAGCACCATGGAGCACCACTCCAACATCGTTCCCTGGCAGATGCAGGCCGAGCGGTTGGGGCTGAAGCTACGCGTGGCTCCCATCAATGATCGGGGAGAGTTGATCCTGGAACAACTGGAGCAGCTGATCACTGCCCGTACAAGGCTGGTTGCCATCACCCATATCTCCAACGTGCTGGGGACGGTTAACCCGATTCAACAGGTCATTGAAATCGCCCACAAACAGGATGTGCCGGTACTGATCGATGCCGCCCAAAGCGTGCAGCACACACCGGTTGATGTGCAGGCGTTAGACTGTGATTTCCTGGTCTTCTCCTCCCACAAGGTTTACGGACCAACCGGCGTGGGAGTACTTTACGGAAAAGAGAAATGGCTCAACGCACTGCCACCCTACCAGGGTGGTGGTGAGATGATCTCCACGGTATCATTCGATCATACAACTTACAACACTCTTCCCTATAAGTTTGAGGCAGGTACCCCCGACTATGTGGGCACCGCCGCTCTGGCAGAAGCACTCCGCTATGTTACCGCCATCGGTATTGAAAATATTGCTGCTTATGAGCATGAACTGCTCAGCTATGCCACGGAAAAGCTATTGACAATCGATGGACTGCGAATCATTGGCAGGGCTGCCGGGAAAAGCAGTGTGATCTCCTTCCTTGTGGAGGGAATTCACCCCTACGACATGGGCACACTCCTCGACCGGATGGGCATCGCCGTGCGTACCGGCCACCATTGTGCCGAGCCACTGATGCGGGTTCTCGGCGTGGAGGGGACCGTGCGCGCCTCCTTCGCCTTTTACAACACCCGCGAAGAGGTGGATCTCTTGGTTGAGGGGCTCACCCGAATCGTTAAAATGTTTCACACATAAAGCAGATCTCACCTATTTGCCTATCTTTGTCCCGATGTACGCATCGATCCATGAAAAAAATGCTACAGGGATATTCCGCCAACGAAGATCATACACTTTTTATCCTTCTTAGGAAAAGGGATCAAGAAGCCTTCTCGATGATTTACCACAAGTATCATCGCTATCTTTATGCGTTGGCCATGAAGTACCTCAAGAACACCCACCTGGCAGAGGATGCAGTACAGCATGTTTTTGTGAAATTGTGGGAGAGTACCCGTGACATACACATCGAGGTGAACCTGAAGAATTACCTCTACACAATGACAAAGAACTATATCCTCAACTACATCCGCGACAACAAGACCAGCGTGACGATCAGTTATGAGCAGGCGCAGTTCGACATGCCGGAAGAGGAGGATATCCTCAAGGCGATGGAGGAACGACAGACACAGGAACTGCTCTATCGTGGCATCGACCTGCTGCCACCACAGAAGAAGGAGGTATGTCGCCGCAAGCTGGAGACCGACGACAGCAACCAGCAGATCGCCGAGAAGATGGGCATCTCGGTACACACCGTGAAGTCACACTACCAGGAGTCGCTCAAATTGTTGAGGAGCTATTTTATGAAAATAAAAATGATGTTGTTGTAAAAATTCTGGTGAATCGACTCATATCATTTAGCCGGAATGGTGTCTATCAAAAAAGTGTTGCATGCAGAGAAAGGAGAACGACATAGTGAAAAAGGTGATTGCCGAAAACGCTTCAAAACGCGAAGCGCGGGAGGTGGTGGCATGGTTCTCCGATTCCATCGAAGGGCAACAGGTACTCTCGGATATGATCGATCGGGATGCCTATCTGATGGAGTCCGACCCCCATACCGGTCAGTCGTTCACCCCCCTGCAGTCCGATTTGCTCTTTACCCGCATCGAGCGAAAAATCAGATTCAGCCGCATGCATCGTTTCTCACTTCGTGTCGCCGCAGTGTTGCTGCCTCTGTTGCTGATCACCGGTTCTGCATGGTACATCAACAGCCGCACTTCCCTGTTCGAGGGGACAACCTATACCGAGATTTATGTACCCAAGGGTGAGGATGCCCGCATCTTTTTCCAGGATGGAACCGAGGTGTTCCTCAATGCCGATACACGTATCCGCTATCCGGAACGATTCGGTTTGCTCCGCCGTGAGGTGTGGCTCGATGGCGAGGCATACTTTGTTGTAAAGGAAAACAAACGCCGCCCGTTTGAGGTGCATTCGCAGAACACCACTGTCGAGGTGCTGGGTACCTCTTTTAATGTGAATTCCTACCGCGAGAGCGAGAAGATCCGTGTGACCCTCGATGAGGGGAGCATTGCTTTCCGTACGCAGCACAACGGCTACACCCTCTCACCCGGCCAGCAGGCAGAATATGACAAGATCACCGGCCAGCTGGTGGTGACAAACCTGATGCATCCATCCAACCAATCACTTTGGAAGCACAACACGCTCTATTTCTACGACTCACCGCTCTCGGAGGTAATCAGCGTACTGGAGCGCCGCTACAATGTGGAGTTCAACCTGCTCACGCCAGAGGCGCTCACCTACAGCTATACCCTCACCACCCGTCACCAGACGCTCGACTCGGTACTGCTCGAGATGCAGAAGATTGCCCCTGTGCGCTTCACCCTTCGTGAGCACAGTGTCGATATTTCGATGTAAATGGGTTGATCACATTTTTTTACTTTTCACTCATCCTTTCCCCCTCTATCCGTGTCTATAGTATAAAGAAACAAAAAGAATGTTTCTTGAATGTTAATTTATTGAAACCGGTAATTGTGCCGGTGTGATTCTATCTTTTTGATTTATAACTTAATATGAAAAACAGACCATGGGAAAAATTCCAATGAAAAGAGGCCTGATGTTGCTGCTTTCCCTCTTCGTGATGGGCACCCTGATGCTCTCCGCGCAGAAGGTGAATCTCAACTACAGCAAGGCAACACTGAGAACCGTGCTGGAAAGCATTACCGAACAGACCGGCCACACCCTGGCTTTCAGTAAGGAGGTGGTGAACCTGAACGACGAAGTGACCGTCAGGGAACAAAATGCAGAACTGACTGCGGTGCTGCAGCGGCTGCTCACTCCCCGGCAGATCGGCTTTGAGATCAGGGAGAACAAGATCTACATTTTTGATCGCTCACTCGCCCAGACAGTCGCAGGGCAGCCTGTGTCAGAACAGGTGAACCTCACCGGACGGGTAATCGACGAGCAGGGTGAACCGGTGATCGGAGCCAACATTTCCATCCCGGGAACCACTGTTGGCACTGTCACCGACTACGATGGGTACTATGTCGTCACCATACCGAAGGGATCCACCCTCCGCTTCTCCTACATCGGATACCTCGACAGGGAGTACACCATAACCAACCAGACTGAACTTAATGTGCAGCTGTTGGAGGATACCGAGGTACTGGATGAACTGATCGTGGTGGGCTACGGAGTACAGCGCAAGAGCGTGGTGACCGCTGCCATCAGCAAGGTGACTGCCGAAGAGTTGAATGTGACCCGACCCTCCCGCGTGGAGGATGCCCTCAAGGGCAAGGTCTCCGGTGTACAGATCACCCAGAGCTCCGGTCAACCCGGCTCCGATTCCAAGGTGCGCATCCGCGGTATCGGTACCATCAACAACAGTGAACCCCTATATATTGTGGACGGTATGATCGTGGGTGGGGGCATTAACTACCTCAACCCTGTCGACATCGAGTCGGTGGAGATCCTGAAGGATGCCGCC
This sequence comes from Bacteroidota bacterium, assembly GCA_023399295.1. Classification (GTDB taxonomy): domain Bacteria; phylum Bacteroidota; class Bacteroidia; order Bacteroidales; family Dysgonomonadaceae; genus Proteiniphilum. The sequence goes on along the minus strand of JAEWQF010000076.1, from coordinate 1,567 downwards.
TCGGCAGCCATCTATGGGGCACGTGCCGCCAACGGTGTGATCCTGGTCACCACCAAAAAGGGTACGAAAGGCAAGGCCAGCGTCAACTATGATGTGAGCTACGGCTGGCAGAACCCCTGGAAGAAACGGGAGATCCTCAACGCAGAGGAGTACATGGTGATCATGAACGAGATGCAGCTCAACGATGGCAACCTGCCACGCTACAACAACGAACAGGTGATGGGCGCAGGTGTCGGCACCGACTGGCAGGATGAGACCTTCAACTACAACGCGCCGGTGCAGAACCACCAGGTGAGCGTCTCCGGCGGCTCGGACGACCTGCTCTACTTCCTCTCCTTCGGCTTCTTCGACCAGGCCGGTATCGTGGGAGGTAACTACGACAAATCGAACTACAGGCGCTACAGCCTTCGTTCAAACTCTACCTATACCGTTTTCGAAGCTGACGATCGCAGTTTTCTCAACAAGGTGACCGTGGGTGCCAACATTGGATACTCAAGGGACAAGTCGACCGGTATCGAAACCAACTCGGAGTACGGCTCCATCCTGGGCAGTGCCCTCACCTTCTCACCGCTGGTGCCGGTCTATGCCGATGAGGCGACCGCCGCCGGTATCCTGGCACAATACCCACATGCCGTGACCGATGGTGACCGTGTCTTCTCCCTTCCGCCCAGCGGTTTCCAGGAGATAGCCAACCCGGTGGGTATGTTGCACCAGCCCTCCGCTGGACTCAACAACTCAGACAAGTTTGTAAGCTCCTTCTGGGGCGAGCTGCAGATACTGCCCGAACTGAAGTTCAGGACCACCTATGGTGCCGACCTGGCTTTCTGGGGATACGACTCCTATACCTTCCCCTACTTCCTCGCCACGCAGGGTAAGGACCAGCAGTTCAGTACCGTGCAGAGCGAGATGAACAGGGGTTACAGCTGGCAGCTGGAGAACTATCTCTCCTATGCCAAGAGCTTCAATGAGGTGCACAACCTCTCAGCCGTGGCCGGTGTATCGGCATCACGCTATCGCTACCGCAACCTCGGCGGTAACGACCGCGACCTGCTGGAGACCAGCCCCTCCAAGGCCAACATCAACTCGGCCATTGCCGACAGGCAGCTGGAACGTGCCTGGGGTGGCACCGGCGGATACGACTTCACCGGTACCGCCTCTTACTTTGGTCGCGTCGACTACAACTATGCCGAGCGTTACATGCTGCAGGCCACCATGCGTCGCGACGGCTCCACCAGCTTCGGTCCCAACAACAAATGGGGTGTCTTCCCCTCCTTCTCGGTGGGATGGAACCTGACCAATGAAGCCTTCATGGTGAATCGTCCCGAGTGGTTCGATTATATGAAGTTGCGTTTCAGCTGGGGTAAGAATGGTAACGACCGCATCGGTAACTTCCTCTACACCTCGCTGATGAACGGCGGACAGAACTACTACTTCGGTGGCGGCTACCAGGTGAACGAAGCTGATCCCGCCAAGGTGGGTGAGATCACCGGATCCATGCAGTATGGCAGCTCTCCCGGATACATCCCCAACCCTAACGTGAAGTGGGAAGAGTCGGTACAGACCGACC
>JAEWQF010000063.1 GCA_023399295.1 Bacteroidota bacterium | reverse complement strand
GCTCAGGGAGGTCAAGGTCAAATCTACTCCCATTATGCAGCGGGGTGATACCATCGACTATTTCATCTCCAGTTTTGTCCGTCCGCAAGACCGCACGCTTGCCGATGTGCTTGCCCGAATGCCGGGTATTGAAGTACAATTCGATGGTCGTGTGCAGTATGAAGGAAAACCCATTAACCGCTTTTACATCGAGAACATGAACCTCCTTGAACAGCGTTATTCTCTTGCGACAAATAACCTATCCCCCAATGACATCTCCACCGTACAGGTTTATGAAAATCACGAACCGGTTAAGATGCTTCGCAACCGCAGCGACTCGGAACAGGCAGCGCTCAACATTAAATTGAAGGAAGATGCCAAAGCAAAATGGTTACATACATTCGATTTTGGCGTTGGGGGGAGCCCGTTACTGTACGATGCAAATGGTACGCTTGCCCGTTTTTCTCGTGGAAACCAGTCGATGATGATAGGGAAAGCAAACAATACAGGCAAAGATATATTTCTGGAGTTAAAAATGCACAGGTTGCAGCCGGGAGAGGTTTTTCGTCCCGGGTTACCGGAAGGTATCTCCGACCAACTGTACCCCCTGTCGGGAAATTCATCATTTTTCACGCGCGACCGTGCCCGGTTTAATGAAAGTGCCATCACTTCCGTTAACCAGTTATGGCGTGTAGCCGAAGAGAGCGATCTGCGCCTGAATATCAATTACGGGTTTGAAAAGGAACAACGGGAGCGAGTAATGGAGAGTGCATACTTGTTCTTAGAGCAACCCTCCATCATCCTAAATGATCACACTTCACAAAGAGTCAATTGGCACAAACTGGAAAATGAATTGGCTTATACGGCAAACCGCTCTTCTTACTTTCTGGAAGAAAAATTACATCTCAATCTTTACTGGAAAGAAGCATTGGCCGAAATCGAGACCAATCAGGATGCGATTCGGCAAAAGTTGGATCTGCCACGGATACATCTCAAAAACAGACTCTCCATCTCAAGGTTGATAGGGGATGTCTCAATAGGTGCAGGCAGCAATACGGAGTTTACGCGTCTGCCACAAACCCTATCCATCGTCTCTTCCGATACCCTGCCACTGTTTTCCACTCAATCGGCATACCAATCAGTCCAATTCAATGACGGCTTCAGTGACACTTTTATTACACTCAATTACAAAAAGCGGAATCACTCAATCGATCTGAAGGCTGGGGCAGAATGGGTATGGCAGGCGATTGAATCGGAACTGGATCCATTACCCGAAATGCAAGACCACTTTCACAACAGCCTCACATGGGAAACTATCCGGTTATATGCCGAACCGTCGCATAGGTTGAATTACAGGCACTGGACGCTTACTTCTTCCGTTTCGGCTAATTACATCCAATCAGATTATTCAGGCAAAAAAGTGAACGACAGATACTTTAATCCCCTTTTCCGGGTGATCTATGAACCAAACGGGAACATCAAATTCAATGCAGGTTATAGCTACAGCCTACGCTATGGTGATCTGAACCAAATGCAAACGGGATATATACTAAAAAGATATGATCAATTCACGAAAGGTATTGAAGAACTGCAACGGACAGCGACCCAAAGCCTGAACTGGGGTGTTTTCTACAAAAACATCTCTCATTTTTTCAACCTGCATTATTTCGGCTTTTACTCACTTTATAGAAACAATCTGGTACCTGCCACTTTTATCCGGGATTACTACAACTTTACCAGGTGGGAATATAAAGAGAACCCCGCCACATTCTGGGTAAACAGACTCTCGGCAACCAAATTGTTCACCAAAATTTCGCTGACCGCCGGTTTGAGCCTTACATATAACCAAAACCAATCGACAATGGAACAACAGGGGGCTGCCATCCAATACAAAAATCACTCTTTTGCGATGTCGCCATCACTGAAGTGGAATGCAAAAAAGAACCTGAACTTCGATTACACCATGGATGCATTCTTCACTGGGGTGAGTATAAACAAAGCGCCTGTTGGAGATTATATCCCCCTTATCAATCATCAGTTGTACACTTTTTGGGGAATCACCCGTGTGTTGTCGCTATCCTCTACACTACAGCATTTTTATAACAAAGCACCCAATTCCACTGTCAGCAATCTGCTGTTTGCCGATCTTGGGGTACAGTGTGTTTTTAAAAAAGTGACTCTTCGTTTGGATTGGACCAATATCTTCAATCAGAAACGACATGTTACAGCCAGTTACAATGCCATCAACACCCTCACATGTGTAGATTATCTTCGTCCGGCTGAGGTGCTTGTAACTCTTCGATTCAAACGGTAAGGGAAATGCCGGCAGTGAAAATTCGACCCAATTGCACATCGATCATTCACAACGGTCCTCGGGTCCTCTCACACTTTTCTACTCAGCACGATTCTGAAGGTGGTGCCTTTGTCCAATTCCGACTTCAAGACAAAGATCTTGCCCCTGTGATTCACCTCCACGATCCTTTTCACGAGCGTAAGGCCAAGTCCCCACCCCCGCTCCTTGGTGGTGTAACCGGGGGTGAAAATCTCTTTTTGCTTTGACCGTGGAACACCCTTGCCGGTATCTGCCACATCGAACAAAACACGATTATTCTTTTCTGTCAGCCTGAATGTGATGGTGCCCTCACCATTCATGGCGTCGGCTGCATTCTTCACGAGATTCTCAATCACCCAGTCAAAAAGCGGTTCATTGAGTGATACCATTACCGGCTCTGTTGGAAACAACAATGAAAATGCAATCTTATCTGACAATCGCTTTTCGAGATATGAGAGTGACTTTCTCACCACCTCCCTCATGTCGGTCTGGTGCAAGTCAGCTCTGGAACCTATCTTGGAGAAACGTTCAGCGATCATCTGCAAACGGACTGTATCTTTCTCAATCTCACCCAGCAGTGCGACATCCACCTCTTTCAGCCGCAGATACTCCGTCCAGGCAATCAGCGATGAGATGGGAGTTGCCAGCTGATGCGCCGTCTCCTTCGACAATCCCACCCAGACACTGTTGTGTCGGGCACGTTGGGAACGGTTCAACGCAAAGAAGGCGAGCCCGACGAAGAGGGCGATAACAAACAACAGGATGTATGGATAGAGCTGAAGCTGCCGTAAGGTGTGGGAGTCGTCGAAATAGAGTGTCTGCCCTAACTCTTTCATTCTCACAGGATCGTGTCTGCTGGCAAACTGTTTCATCTTGTCACGAAGAAAAACAGCGGTATCCTCTTCCGGCAGTTTGATGTTGTGCGATTCCAGCCTGCCGCTTTGCTCATCATGGAGTATCACGGGGATCGAGCTGTTTCCCTGCAAGATGGTTAACACCAGCGACAGGTCAGCGTCGGGTGCATCGCGTGAGATCGACTCCGCAGCCATGGCCCATATCTCCATCTTCTCTCGCTCCTCCTGCGACAGCTCCTTCACCAGTCTGGCCGATAGCAGAAGGAAGAGAATGCCAGCTACCGTAGCAAGGATGACGAACAGGTGGGTGAGGGTTTGACGTTTATACATGGAATGAACAGGTTGGATGTGTATCAATGGGATGTCAGGTGAGAATCTCAGGTTTTGTTTCCGGCAGATACCCACTACGGATGCGCCACTCATTCGGATAAAGATTGTTCGCCCTGTTTCCGATGTTCTTTGCAAAACCGAGCGGTTCTCCCTGATAGGTGAGCAAAACGAATCCCCTCGGCACATCTGTTAGCGTGAGAGCTTCGTGTCGTAAGAAAGCGATGGCCTCATCATAGCTCAACTCGTGGCTGTTGAATGCTTCGCGGTTCA
>JAEWQF010000017.1 GCA_023399295.1 Bacteroidota bacterium | reverse complement strand
ATTGAGCTCCCTGAACCGTTATTGCTACGCGGATATGAGAACCCATGCGGGCATCGATGCTCCGCTACGGGAGAACGAAGTGGAGCCGGACCTGGCAGCGTCGGTGCGACTGTATTCCGGTGAAATACCTGATCGCCTCTGCATCCTACAACTACAAACTGTTATATTTTTGATATCTAGATTTATATATACTTTTGACTTTGGTAATATTTGGTATTTCAATTGAAGTATTTCACCATTATAAGAATAATTAACGTGATTTTCAATTAAAATAGTTTCTATATTTGGAAACTTATATCTAATTTTGAATGCTATGGCTACAAAAAAAATCAAAACACGTTCACTTGCTGAAATGAAAGATAAATTCATTGGCAAGGTTGGTACAACAGAAAGAGATGAATACGAATACGAACTTCATATGGACTTGCTGGGCAGAATGATTAAATCAGCAAGACTCCAACGTAACTTGACGCAGGAAGAGCTTGGACAACTTGTTGGGGTTCAAAAAGCTCAGATCTCAAAGCTTGAGAATAGTGCAAATAGTGCGAAAGTCGATACCATCATCAAGGTTTTCAAAGCATTAAAAGCAGAGATAAATTTCAACGTAAGAATTGAGAATGACTTTGTGAAGCTTGTATAATTCATCTTAAGCCATCCGCGGTCATACCGAAACACCTTACTACAAATTTACCCCTTTGAACGACATCAAAAGCCACTCCCGGCCACGCTAACCCTCCCCGCGATTTTCTTGCCCACAAACGGACATCCGAAGAAATTTGAAGCAATCAGCAGAAAAACGAAGCAAACAAGATCGAATAGAACGGGCTTCAACTCTATTCCACATCTTTGTTCCCGGATAAGGCCTAATCCGTATGTTTCACTTTTAAAACCGTATCTATTATGGGAACAATTAAGAAAGGCCTCATGGGTGGCTTCTCCGGTAAGGTGGGGAACATGGTGGGTGCGGGGAAACCACCGGTGATGAGCGAGCGCATCACGGCGCACAACAATTGCCAGGAGAAGAGGGTGAATTCCATGGAGTGGCTGCAGAGTGAGGGGTCGCTGCAACAGGAAAGCCTCCTCCGGCTACTTCATCGCCATCCTGCTGATGCTGTGGTTGCTGCTTTCCAGGAAATAACCATCATTTTGAAAAGCAGGGTCACCCTTTGATGGAACTGAGTGGGGCGCTAATCCACTGAATCACTGTCTAAATTTTTAATTACAGGTTTTACCGGACAACAATGATCAATAATATACAAGCGTAAACTTTTAATGAACATTTTTTGTTGAATGAATAAATAAATGACTAATTTTGCAGAACGACTTCTGTAAAACAATGAAGCATTGCAATGGCTGACCTAATTTTCACCGGAGAACTGAAAACCTCAAAAGCTGGTGTTAAAGCTAAACTCGAATTATATTCTTTGCTTGATGATGGAGTACATATCGTCTATTGCCCGGCACTTGATTTATCGGGATATGGAAATAGTATCGATGAAGCAAAGAAATCATTTTCCGAGGTTTTCGAACAACATATTACCTATTGCATAAATAAAAACACGCTTCATGAAGATTTATTGAAACATGGATGGAATGTCCGTGGAAAAAAATCGAGAGAAATCAAAGCGCCTAAACTTGAAGAGTTATTGCATACTCTTTGTCTTTCTTCACTTCCGTTCTTGGCGCTCTTTCACTTCCGTTTTTGGCACCGCTTTACTTCCGACTTTGGCATATTGACCACCCAAACCTGTACCACCCTGCAATTTTATACATATTTGCATTCCGAATGCAAATATACATAAACCACAATCAACTTTTACAGATCATAATCGTCTCGACACTGTTGCCACTGCTCGCAACTGCTCTATTGATTGCCTCAAGTAGCGACAACCATGCTTTTGCCCTATCGACTGAAGATCAAACGGCTGAATGTCTTACAAATGCTTATTGAACCGGAAACGAAAGATGGATATCTCTTGTTCAGGTATCTTCAGCCTTTTGGCAACCTTTTCCCAGTTGTTGAGTGAGCCTCTTACCTGATGCAGAATCTGGTCTGCTCTCTTTCGATCAATCAGATATTCCTCAGAGGCATCTAGTAGAATATCCGGATTTGATTCGTTTGAATTGGATGAAATAAGCAGACTTTGGTGTTCATCGAGCGTGGGATTTACATCATATACCGGTGAAAGGGTCCAACCTCTCGGAGTTAACAGGAATCCATGATTCCGGAAGTGATCATCTGAATTACCCACAAAGATGTTGAACAGGACTCGCCTGAAGAGTTCCTCCAGATTTGAATGCACATCGGTGCAACCCCGGACAATAAAGTCCACGATATCAGGATAACCTTTTCCGCTTGTTGCATTGTCACCATCTTCAAATCCCAATAGGGTCATCGCGGATGCAAAATGAATACGTTTATTGGCTGGTGAACGGTCGAAGCGTTTTGATAAATAGGTGTGATATCTCCCTCCCATATTTATTGCTTTGCTCGGTGCCGTGTGGATGCCTGCACTTTTCGCCAATAGATTGCATAGATGTTCCCAAAGTCCCACATCATAGGTATCGTTAATGGAAGGGAATTTTGCGATATAAAGATTTCGGTATTCATCCGAAACACTTGCTTTGGGACGTGCGCCACCCAAAGAGGTACCCGGTTGAAGCAGCTGGGCAATCCATTTTTTGTCGGGAAGAACAAGCTCAATTTCACTTTTTTCTATTTCCTGACTCGCGTGGATCAACGTACGTAAATCAGTGATCGGTGGAACATTGAACGAGGAAGATTTATTTAGATAATCGCTTTCCTGATCCCATTTAAACCGTAATCCACCCATACGTGAAAAATCATCGATCCCTGTGAGATAATCGAAAGAAGATAACTTCCTGAGCGGACGTTTTTCTTCAAGTGCAAGAATTTGCTCCCGCTTGTTGATCAATGTACGACCCCATCGGTCAGGCAATGCATCTGAAAAGCATCCGAAGATCTCTTTCCCGGGTTGGGTATATTGTGGTCCGGGGTAGTTGTTTATATCTGCGCTTATTTGAATTGAAGTGTGGTTTCTTAACCACTCGGAGTGAAACTCAAATCCATAACTGTCGGAACCACGAAGTTTTTCGTAGCTCAGTGTACCGATGAGTTCAATTTCTTTCAACCAATCGAAATCAGCATAGACCAGTAATCTCTGCATGCTTTACTCTTTTTTTGATGCACGTTGGCGGGGTTTGAGACGAAGGTCTTGCAAGGCTTTTCCCATGGCATCATCTTTGGCCAGGAGGAGGATATCCTCTTCCAATTGAAGCGCATAGAGCACCCTGAGATAGATACCCATGGAGACAGTGGGTAACCCCTTTTCGACGCGTGACACCGATAAGTCAGATACGGTTGCACGTTCTGCCACCTGCGATATCGAGAGGTCGCGCCGGAGTCGCGCCAACCGTATTTGTTCGCCTGTTATTTGTAAGTTTACTTGCAGTTTGCGGGGAAGCTTGGTTCCCATTGTATTTTTTGCCATACCTTTAACCCTTCATATAATTGGCAAATATAGCATTTATTATTTACTTTATGATAGGTTATAGTAGAAAAAGTATCCATCCCGGTATAGATCACTTTTTTCAACACCGTTTCATCATGGGCCGGAAATCGTTTCAGATTCCTGAAATAATCATTGTTGATGGTTGCTCTACCCTTGATCTCCAACGCATTTATTTGACCGGCAACGTCTTCCACGATACAGTCTACTTCGATACCGTTGTGATCCCGCCAGTAGTAAACGGAGGGTCTTTGTCCGGCATGATGCTGCATTTTGATGATTTCGCTGATCACAAAGTTTTCAAATAATGCACCGTAGAGATAATGGTTCCGGAGCATTGTACCGGTTTGAATGTTGAGCAACGAACAGGCTAAACCGGTATCATAAAAATAAAGCTTGGGTGACTTGATGAGTCGTTTGTTGAAGTTTTTGTAATAGGGTTGCAACTGATATAGCACAAAACTAGCCTCGAGAAGCGACAACCATACTTTTGCCGTATTGACTGAAATACCGGTATCATTGGCCAGGGAGGAGAGGTTGAGCACCTGTCTTATTCTCCCTGCACATAGTCCCAGGAAGCGCGTGAAGGTAGTTCTAAAACGGATCTGATATGACGGGGTATCATTTTATACATATTTGCATTCGGAATGCAAATATACATAAACAATCGGGCGATTGTGCAAATAAAATAATGAATGTTTACTGAAAACAACAAGAGTTACTTGTCTTTGAGGTAAACCGTTATCTGTTTTTGAGGTAAAACTGTAAACAATCAAAACCACTATTCACGCTCTCTCCCCGTGCCTGACACTCGCGGGCTCTCTGGAGGAGAAGGGGATGAGAAGGGTCACCCGGAGCGGTATTAACTGCGTTTTCATAAGGCCGTGTGCCACCGCCGCCAGAATTCGCAGATGTAAAAATTGCCTCATTCCGAAATATTCCCTATATTTGTCGCAACGGACTGACAATGACGCCTCAATGGCGCAAAGGTTGCTGCATCCGCAAGGGATGAACTTGGGTTGGAGACTTCACTGAAATGTTTTTTTATCCTATGGATCTGGCAGATGTAATCAAACGGATCGATCTGGTGCACCGGCAGAACCGGGTGACCGAGTACCTGTTGTTGGCGGGCACCACGCTGCTCTTCCTCTGCGGCATCACCTGCTTCGTG
>JAEWQF010000005.1 GCA_023399295.1 Bacteroidota bacterium | reverse complement strand
TTGACCCGGCGGCAGGATCGGTGCTGGCGGTCTCCGAAGCACTCACCAACATGGTGTTCGCACCCCTCAGCGAAGGTCTCCAGAGCGTCTCACTGAGCGCCAACTGGATGTGGCCCTGCCGTAATCCTGGTGAGGATGCCCGTCTCTACAAGGCGGTGGAAGCCTGCTCCGACTTCGCCTCCGAGCTGGGCATCAACATCCCTACCGGCAAGGATTCCCTCTCCATGACACAAAAGTATGGCGACGAAAAGGTCTACTCCCCCGGCACGGTGATCATCTCGGCTGCTGCCGAGGTGAAAAACATCCGTCGGATCGTCAGCCCGGTACTGGCTTACATCAAAGGCACCTATCTCTACTACATCGACTTCTCGTTCGACACCTTTAAGCTGGGCGGTTCCGCCTTCGCCCAGACCATGGGCAGGGTGGGCGACGAGGTGCCCACAGTGAACGACAGCGAATATTTTAAGAATGCCTTCGCCGCCGTGCAGGAACTCACCAGCCGCGGCCTTATCCTGGCGGGACACGACATCTCCGCCGGCGGTCTTGTCACCACCCTGCTGGAGATGTGCTTTGCCAATCCGGAAGGGGGTGTTGAGGCATACCTCGACAAGATCCGACATGCCGACCTCATCAAGATACTCTTCTCGGAAAACCCGGGAGTGGTGATCCAGGTGAAGCACCACCGTCTGGTGGAGAAGATACTGGACGACTATGGTGTGGGTTTTGCCATTGTGGCACGACCCACCGAAGAGCGTAAGCTGGTGATCGGCAGGGAGGAGTTCCGGCAGGAGTTCGACATCGACCACCTTCGTGACGTCTGGTACAGGAGCTCTTACCTGCTCGACCGCAAGCAGAGTGGTGCGAAGTGTGCCGCCGACCGCTTCACCAACTACAAGCAACAACCGCTGCAATTCAGCTTCAACGCCTCCTTCAGCGGGAAGATGGAGGAGCTGGGTCTCGATCCCGAACGCAAGGAACGCAGTGGTCTCACTGCCGCAATCATCCGGGAAAAGGGTACCAACGGAGAACGGGAGATGGCCTACGCCCTGCACCTGGCCGGCTTCGACGTGAAAGATGTACACATGACCGACCTCACCTCGGGACGGGAGACACTCGAAGAGGTACAGTTCGCCGTTTTCTGTGGTGGCTTCTCCAACTCCGACGTGCTGGGCTCCGCCAAGGGGTGGGCAGGCGGCTTTCGCTACAACGAAAAGGCAAAAGCAGCGCTCAACAGCTTCTACGCACGGCAGGATACGCTCAGCCTGGGCATCTGCAACGGTTGCCAGCTGATGATGGAGCTGGGACTGCTCTACCCGGAGATGGGTGAAAGCCATCCAAAGATGACGCACAACCTGTCGCACAAATTCGAGTCCTCTTTCGTGAGCGTGGAGATCCCACAGAACGAATCGGTATTGTTCCGCTCCCTTGCAGGCAGCAGGATGGGCATCTGGGTGGCTCACGGCGAAGGGCGCTTCGTGCTGCCCGGCGAAGAGTCGGCCTACAACATTGCCGCAAAGTACCTCTACGACGAGTACCCCGGCAACCCCAACGGCTCCGATCATGCTACTGCGGCCGTCTGCTCGCGCGATGGCCGTCACCTGGCGATGATGCCCCACCTGGAGCGCACCATCTTCCCCTGGCAGAACGCCTACTACCCCTTTGCGTTCCGCAAACATGAGGTGACCCCCTGGATGGAGGCTTTCGCGAACGCGAGAGAGTGGTTGAAAGAGAGAAGACAGGAACATAAATAAGTGAATGTGGCACAACCATTGTTTGAACACACGCTAAAAGTGCGTGATTACGAGTGCGATACGCAGGGCCATGTAAACAATGCCAACTATCAGCACTACTTTGAGGTTACAAGGCATGAGTTTCTGGAGCAGGTGGGACTCAACTTTCATGAGCTGCACCTGGAGGGCATCGACGCGGTGGTCTCGCGTGTGGAGATCCGCTACAAAACACCGCTAATCGGGATGGATCGTTTCCGTTGCACCATCACACAGCTGGAGCGAGTCGGTGTGAAGTACATCTTCCACCAGGAAATCATACGCGAAAAGGATGGAGTTGTCTGTGCAAAGGCGAAGATCGAGGTAGTCAACCTGGTGAACGGCAAGTTGTCGAAACCGGAACTGTTCGACAAGGCTTTCAGGGATTACATGGGTTAGGAATTGATGTCAAGCGATCATCTGAGAGCTGACACTGCTGAATGCTGTATCCGCAAATCTTTTAAAAAAAAGCTGGCTGCTGACTGCTAAAAATGAACAACAAGAGCCTCTACCGGATCGCGCTGACGCTGATCAAAGGTGTCGGGGTGATGCATGCTCGCAACCTGATGGAGATCGTGGGCGATGAGGAGGCGATCTTCAGGGAGAGCAGGCAACGACTCAAGGCCATCCCCCGACTACCGGAGAAGGTGATCGATGAGATCCGCAATCCGGAGGTGCTGCGGCGGGCAGAAAAAGAACTGGCTTATGCCACAAAGCACAATCTCCGGATCCTCTTTTTCACCGATCCCGCCTACCCACAGCGCCTCACACAGTGCATCGATGCACCGGTGCTGCTCTATGCCCGGGGCCAGTCAGACCTGAACCGCAGCAAGGTGGTGAGTGTGGTGGGCACCCGCAACGCCACCCGCCAGGGAACGCAGTTCTGTGAATCATTCATCCGCGACCTTTCAGAAAGCAATCCCGACATACTGGTCGTAAGCGGGTTGGCGTATGGCATCGATATCTGCGCACACCGAACGGCACTCAGGGAGGGCCTCTCCACCGTGGCGGTATTGGCTCATGGCCTGGATCGCATCTATCCCTCCCTACATCGACAGACCGCAGTGGAGATGCTGAACAAAGGCGCGTTGCTCACCGAGTTCCCCAGTGAGACCAACCCCGACAAGCATAACTTTGTGAAACGCAACCGCATCGTGGCAGGCATGGCCGACGCGGTGGTGGTGATTGAGTCGGGTGTGAAAGGGGGATCACTCACCACGGCTGACATTGCCAACTCCTACTTCCGTGAGGTGTTTGCTCTTCCGGGGCGGGTGAAGGACCCTATGTCTGAAGGCTGCAACCGGCTCATCGCCGACAACCAGGCGGTACTGTTATACAGTGCGAAACAGTTCCTCGCCCACATGGGCTGGGAGGAAACTCTAAAAACAGCGCCTCCGGTACAGAAGGAGTTGTTTGCCGAACTGACGGAAGAGGAGGCGAATATTTGTCAACAACTGCGTATCCACGAGACCATGCAGGTCAACAACCTCTCGGTGGAGTTGAATCTGCCTGTCACGGATCTATTCCTCACACTGCTCGAACTAGAGGTGAAAAATGTGGTAAAGGCATTGCCGGGCGGTGTCTATCAACTGGCATAAAAAGCGGTACGCATCCTTATGTTGCAACTGAATTATTTTTTATATCTTTGAGAACGAAACCCATTTTAGATAAAAATCAATGGCATTACAGATTGGAGACAAGATACCGGAAGAACTGGGCACCAACCAACATGGGCAGGCGGTGAAAGCCAGCCATTATGCTGGCAGGAAGCTGGCACTCTATTTTTATCCGAAGGACAACACCCCCGGCTGTACCGCCCAGGCATGCAGCCTGCGTGATGGGTACAGTGCGCTCCAACAGGCCGGTTACGAAGTGGCAGGTGTCAGCATCGACAGCGCTGCGTCGCATCAGAGGTTCATCGGGAAGCATTCACTTCCTTTTACACTGATTGCCGATACCGATAAACGGTTGGTGGAGCTGTTCGGCGTCTGGCGCGAAAAGACAATGATGGGTAAGAGATACATGGGAACTGTACGTACCACCTTTTTAACAGATGAGCAGGGTGTGATCACCCATATCCTCGAAGGACGGGGAGTGGAGACGAGCAACCATGCGGCACAGATTCTGGGAAGCAAATAGGCGGAGTGAGAGGGATTGAGTTTGGTGACAAGCATCTGTTGAACGAAATGGCAGTGATGGGGTCACCGGGTGATGAATCAAGTAGAGTAATAAACAACAGTACATTATGGAACAGGAAAAAGAAAACAAGAACAGTGAGAAGCTGAAAGCGCTGCGGGCAGCGATGGATAAGATAGAGAAGACATACGGGAAAGGATCGATCATGATGATGGGCGATGAGAAGATCGAGGAGATGCCTGTCATCTCTTCCGGCTCCATCGGCTTGAACGTCGCACTGGGTGTGGGTGGATATCCACGCGGCAGGGTGATTGAAATCTATGGCCCGGAATCATCGGGAAAGACCACGCTGGCCATCCATGCAATTGCCGAAGCGCAGAAGGCTGGAGGGGTCGCCGCCTTTATCGATGCAGAACATGCCTTCGACCGCTTCTATGCGGAGAAGCTGGGTGTCGATACCGATGCACTGCTTATCTCCCAACCCAGCAGCGGTGAGGAGGCACTCGAGATCGCCGAGCAGCTGATCCGCTCCTCCGCCGTCGACATCATCGTCATCGACTCAGTTGCGGCACTCACCCCTAAGAAAGAGATTGAAGGAGATATGGGCGACTCTAATGTGGGCCTGCAGGCACGACTGATGTCGCAAGCCTTGCGCAAGCTCACATCGGCCATCAGCAAGACCAACACCACCTGCATCTTCATCAACCAGCTGCGTGAGAAGATCGGTGTGATGTTTGGAAACCCCGAGACCACCACCGGTGGAAACGCCCTCAAGTTCTATGCATCGGTACGCCTCGACATCCGTGGAAACGGTTCTCCCATTAAGGATGGTGAAGAGCAAATAGGTCGTCCCACCCGTGTCAGGGTGGTGAAGAACAAGGTAGCTCCTCCCTTCCGCAAAGCGGAGTTCGACATCATGTATGGTGAAGGAATCTCCCGTACCGGTGAGATCATCGACCTGGGATCGGAACTGAACATCATCAAAAAGAGTGGCTCCTGGTACAGTTACAACGACACCAAGCTGGGACAGGGACGCGATGCTGCCAAGTTGGCCGTGCGCGACAATCCCGAGCTGGGTGAAGAGCTGGAGAAGCTGGTTTTTGAAGCATTGAAAAGCAAATAAAGAGAAGCACTGAAGCGGGATTCCCACAGGGGAGTCTCGCTTTTTTCTGTACCCCCCAGGCAACAGGATCACAAATTTCAGACATACTCATCCTCCAATCCAGATACACATTATGCGACCGCTCAGATCATTGACCGAATCAGAAATCCAGACGTTGCAACAGAACGGGTGCAGCAGTACCAACTGGAATACCGTCAGGGTTAAAGAAGGGTTTCTTCCCGACCACATCAGACAGACTCAGTTCTCCGGTGAAATTGAACTGGGACTCTTTGACAAGGAGTTTCCCCTTGCCGGTGGTTTGAAAAAACATGCCGGCATCAACCATGCCCTGCTTCACAACTGTAAGGTGGGCGACAATGTGGTGATCGAGAATGTGCAAAACTACATTGCCAATTACACCATCGGCGATGATTGTTTCATCCAGAATGTGGATGTGATCATGGTGGATGGGTTCACCAAGTTTGGGAACGGCGTGGAGGTGTGCGTGTTGAACGAGACCGGTGGTCGCGAAGTGCACATCAACGACAAGCTCTCCGCACACTTTGCCTATATCTACTCTCTCTACCGGCATCGTCCGGTATTGATCGAGCGAATGAAGGCGATCATCGACCACTATTGCGACAAGCATGCTTCCGACCGGGGAACCATCGGCAATGGAAGCATGATCGTCAACGTGGGCTACATCAAGAATGTCCGAATCGGCTCCCACACCATGATCACCGGTGCGATGAAGCTGAAGAACGGCAGCATCAACAGCAATGCGTTTGACCCGGTCTATATTGGTCGCAACGTGATCGCGGAGGACTTCATCATCTCTTCCGGATCCACAGTTGACGGCGGCTCATTTATCACCCGCTGCTTCATTGGCCAGGCCTGTCACATCGATCACGGCTACTCCGCCTCCGATTCGCTCTTCTTCAGCAACTGCCAGGGGGAAAATGGTGAGGCCTGTGCGCTGTTTGCGGGGCCCTACACGGTAACGCACCACAAGTCGACTCTCCTCATTGCAGGCATGTTCTCCTTCATGAATGCAGGCTCAGGATCGAACCAGAGCAACCACATGTACAAGCTGGGACCCATCCACCAGGGTATTGTGGAGAGAGGAGCCAAGACCACCAGCAACTCATACGTGCTCTGGCCGGCCAAGGTGGGTGCCTTCTCACTCATCCTGGGACGTCACTACCAGCATGCCGACACCTCCAACCTGCCCTTCTCCTATCTTGTGGAGAAGGACAACAGCTCCTACATTGCCCCGGGTGTCAACCTTCGAAGTGTGGGCACCATCCGCGATGCCAAGAAGTGGCCGGAAAGGGACAAACGGAAGGACCCCGACAGGCTGGATTGCATCAACTTCAACCTCTTGAGTCCCTACACCATCCAGAAGGTATTTGCCGGTATGGAGATTCTCCGAAATCTGCAGCGCACAGCCGGTGAGACCTCCGAGATCTATACCTATCAGAGTTGTATCATCACCAATCGATCACTGAGAAGAGGGATGGAGCTTTACGAGATCATCATCCACAAGTTCCTTGGCAACTCGCTCATCAAACGGCTGGAGAAGAGCAGCTTCAACAGCAATGAGGAGATACGGCAGCGACTCGACCCAGGCACAACACTTGGTCTTGGTGAATGGATCGACCTCTCAGGTCTGATCGCTCCCAAGACGGAGATCGACACATTGTTGAATCGAATCGAGTCGGGGGAGATCACACGCCTGCAGGAGATCAACGAGGTATTTGCAGATCTGCATGCCAATTACTATGTAAACGAATGGACCTGGGCGTGGGATAAGATACTCACCTTCTACCAACTGACCGCCGAGACCGTTACCGCGGCAGATGTGATCCGGATCGTAAAGAAATGGGAGGAGAGCGTGGTGAGCCTCGATGAGATGATCTATTGTGATGCACGCAAGGAGTTCTCACTCTCCTTCAAGACCGGCTTTGGTGCGGATGGCAACATCCAGGAGAAAGCACTCGACTTCGAGTATGTGCGAGGTGCTTTCGACAAGAATCCGTTTGTCATCGCCACCCTCAAGCACATTGAAGAAAAAAAGGCACTGGGTGCAGAGTTGATAGAACGAATCAACCATCTCAGTGAATGAGTTCCATATTAAAAACCAAACCATCCAATGACCGATAAAACCCTTGAACTGATCGCCCAATTCAGTCCACAGCCAATCAATATACCTGTCAACAAATGTGAGTTGGAAGAGGTGATTGACACACTGATCAACCTCATGTTTCCCATCTGTGACTGTCCCCAGGGAATGCAGGTGAAGGAGGGGCTCATGAGAGCGGCAGTGATGCTGCATGCCAACATCACCACGCTCCACAACCGACAAGCGGCCGATGAGAAGACGGAAGCTTTTTTTGCACTTTATCCCGCATTGCAGGAACGGCTCTACAAGGATGCAGCCTGTTACCTGCAATACGATCCGGCAGCAAAAAGTCTGGAGGAGGTGGTGATCACCTATCCCGGATTCTATGCGCTATGTGCCCATCGCATTGCCCATGCGCTCTACCAACTGGGATTGCCGCTCATCTCCCGTCTCTTCTCCGAACATGCGCATGCCCGGGTGGGTATTGACATCCATCCTGCTGCCCGTATCGGGAAGAACTTCTTCATGGACCACGGCACCGGCATCGTGATTGGTGAGACGGCAGAAATTGGAGACAACGTGAAAATCTACCAGGGAGTGACACTGGGTGCCCTCTATGTGGAAAAGAAACTCTCCAATGTGAAACGACATCCCACTGTGGAAGACAATGTGGTGATCTACGCCAATGCCACCATTCTGGGAGGTGAGACGGTGATCGGCCACGACTCGGTGATTGGTGGTGGTGCCTGGCTCACACAAAGCGTCATCCCCTACTCGTTGGTCTACAACTCGGTGGATGTGAAGATCCGCACCGTGAAAGATTTCGACGAACCCCACAACTTCGTCATCTGACTCATTCGCACCTGATCAAATCTGCTAAACAACGAATTA
The DNA here is from genome assembly GCA_023399295.1 of Bacteroidota bacterium. Taxonomy (GTDB): domain Bacteria; phylum Bacteroidota; class Bacteroidia; order Bacteroidales; family Dysgonomonadaceae; genus Proteiniphilum. Next base: position 48,318 of record JAEWQF010000005.1, on the reverse strand, counting down.
TCATGAAGTACAACAACATCCTTAAAACCGTCGGCAACACGCCGCATGTGCGCCTGTCACACCTTTTCCCAGATCAGGAGGTATGGATCAAGCTGGAAAAGCAAAATCCCGCCGGCAGCATCAAAGATCGCATCGCCCTGGCGATGGTGGAAGATGCCGAACAAAAGGGAGTGATACGACCGGGAGACACCATCATTGAACCCACCTCCGGCAACACCGGTGTGGGTCTCTCCTTTGTAGGAGCAACAAAGGGCTATCGCGTGATCATCGTGATGCCCGAATCGATGTCGGTTGAACGGAGACGCCTGGTGGCGCTCTATGGTGCGGAACTGGTGCTCACACCCCGTGAAAAGGGGATGAAAGGTGCCATTGCCAAGGCAGAGGAGTTGCATCGGGAGATCCCCGGTTCCTGGATCCCCCAACAGTTTACCAACGAAAACAACCCGCGCACACATGGTGAGACAACCGCCCAGGAAATCCTTGCCGATTTCCCTGAGGGATTCGATTTTCTGATTACCGGCATGGGTACCGGCGGTCACATCACCGGAGTGGGTAGAGAGTTGAAGAAAACATTCCCTTCGCTGCAGGTGATTGGTGTAGAGCCGGCCGACTCGCCCATCATCACCGAGGGACGTGCGGGTCCGCACTCACTGCAGGGTATCGGTGCCGGGTTTATCCCCGACACACTCGACATCAGGGTACTCGACAGTGTGATCAAGATTGAAGAAGAGGAGGCTTACACATTTGCACGGCGTCTGGCACGTGAAGAGGGCATCCTGGGAGGCATCTCCACCGGTGCTTCACTGGCAGCTGTCGCACGTAAGATTGCGGAACTGGATAAACCTGTGCGGATCCTCACCTTCAATTATGACACCGGTGAGCGCTATCTCTCTATTGAGCGGTTGTTCTGAGCATCTCCTCCAGGATGGATACCGCTGACTCCACCCTGTCTACGTTCCGTATCATTACGGAACGTTTTTTACCATTTTCCCGCAGCTGACACTGGCGGGCATGCTGCTGCAGGTAGAACAACAGCTTGTCGAAGAGGGAAGAGCGGTAATAGGGTGATTCCGGATCGCCTATCAGGATCAGCGTCATCTGACAATTTTTCAGCACCACCTTCTCGATGCCTAACATCTTGGCCAGTCGCCGCAACCGCACAATGCGGATCAGCTCCCTGCCTTGTGCGGGTATCTTGCCAAAGCGATCTTCCAGCCGCGTGGTAAACGCCAGTATCTCGGTCTCGGTCTCGATATTGTCCAGTTCGCGGTAAATCGCCACACGCTCCGCATCATTGGGAATGTACATCACAGGGAACATCAACTCCAGATCGCTCTCCACCAGCACATCTTCTACAAAATCATCAGCCTCGGCCGCTGCCTCCTGTTTCTCCCTGTACAGGTCTGCGAACTCCTCCTTGCGCAGTTCCTGTACTGCCTCGGTGAGAATCTTGTGGTAGGTCTCATAACCCAGGTCGGCGATGAAACCGCTCTGCTCAGCTCCCAGGAGATTGCCCGCACCCCGTATATCCAGGTCCTGCATGGCGATGTGAATGCCGCTTCCCAACTCAGAGAAGTTTTCAATGGCCTGCAGTCGGCGACGCGAGTCGGCACTCAGCGTGTACAAGGGTGGTGCCAGCAGGTAACAGAACGCCTTGCGGTTGCTGCGCCCCACCCTGCCACGCAACTGGTGCAGGTCGCTCAACCCGAAGTTCTGCGCGTCGATCACAATGATGGTGTTCACATTGGGCATGTCGATGCCCGACTCGATGATGGTGGTGGCTATCAGCAGATCCTGTTCATGATCCATGAAATCGGCGATCACCCCCTCCAGTTTTTTCGGGTCCATCTGTCCGTGTCCCACAGCAATCCGCACATCGGGTATCTCCCTTTTGATGAGTGCCTCCAGTTCGTAGATGTTCTGGATGCGGTTGTTCACGATGAAGACCTGCCCATTGCGGCTCATCTCGAAGTTGATCGCATCACGGATGATCTCAATGTCGAAGGTGTGCACCTCCGTTTGTACCGGATAGCGATTGGGTGGAGGGGTCCCAATTGTGGAAAGGTCACGTGAGCCCATCAACGAAAACTGAAGGGTTCGCGGGATGGGTGTGGCAGTCATGGTAAGCGTGTCGACGTTGACCTTGAGTTGTTTCAGCTTCTCCTTGACTGAGACGCCGAACTTCTGCTCCTCATCGATAATGAGCAACCCCAGGTCCTTGAACTGCACATCCTTGCCCACAAGGCGGTGGGTGCCGATCAGGATGTCAATCTTACCCTCTTTCAGGTTGGTGAGAATATCTTTCTGTTCTTTGCTGCTGCGCGCGCGACTGAGGTAGTCCACCTTCACCGGAAAGTTGGCGAGGCGGTCGTGGAAAGTATGAAAATGCTGGGTAGCCAGCACGGTGGTAGGCACCAGCACGGCAGTCTGTTTGCCGTCGGTTGCCGCTTTAAAGGCAGCACGAACAGCAATCTCGGTTTTACCAAAGCCCACATCGCCGCAGATCAACCGATCCATCGGCTGTTCACTCTGCATGTCAGCCTTCACATCGTGTGTAGCCTTGATCTGATCGGGAGTATCCTCATACATGAAGGAGGCTTCCAGCTCAGTCTGCAGGTATGAGTCTCGCGAAAAGGCATATCCCTTCTCCTCCTGGCGTCGTGCATAGAGCTTGATCAGATCGCGTGCAATATCCTTGATCTTATTCTTGGTCCGTTCCTTTACCTTTTCCCAGGCACCGGATCCCAGCTTGTTGAGCTGTGGTGCCTCTCCCTCCTTGCCCTTGTATTTGGAGACCTTGTGTAGTGCGTGAATGGAGACAAACACCGCATCGTTGTTCAAATAGGTGAGCTTGATCACCTCCTGCACCTTCTCCCCGATACGCAGACGGACCAATCCGGCAAAACGACCGATGCCGTGATCCATGTGCACCACGTAATCACCTTGTTGCAACTGATTGATCTCCTTGATTGTGAGGGCGATCTTTCCGGTGCGTGCTTTTTCCGATTTGAGGCTGTATTTGTGGAAACGGTCGAAGATCTGATGGTCGGTAAAACAGCATATCTTCAGGGTCTCACAGGTGAAACCCTCGTGCACTGTTTTGCTGACCGGCAGGAACGGGATGGGATCGTTGCGGTCTTCGAAGATATGATAGAGTCGCTTTTGCTGCTTCTCACTGTCGCTCAGGATGTAGAGTGTATAGCCGTCATCCATAAACTGGTGGAGCGACTCACTCAGCAGATCGAAGTTCTTGTGGTAGAGCGGTTGCAGGGTGGTATGGAAGCGCAGGGCCGCATCGGGTGTCTCTAGCATCTTCGCATCAAACCGCAACTGACGGAAGGGTGTGATGCAGGCGAGAAATTCCTCTCTGGTGAGCAGATCAGCCTTCACAAACTCCACATCTTTGGGATCGATGTGCAGCTCATCCTGGGTGATCGATTCCACACGGCTGGCAATCCAGCGCATATCCTCCACCGCGATCACCGACTTGTCCGGGAGCGAATGGAAGAGCGAGGACTGCAACCCGCCATTGCGGTCGAATTCGGGTACAATGCGCACCTCGTTGAGCTTCTCTTTCGAAAGCTGTGACTCCAGATCGAAGCTGCGAATGGTTTCCACCTCATCACCAAAGAAGTCTATTCGAAAGGGCAGCTCACCGGAAAAAGAGAAGACATCAAGAATACTCCCCCGCACCGCATACTGTCCCGGCTCGTAGACATAATCAACATAATGAAACCCATAGCTATCGAGCAGCTCACTGACAAAGGAGGCATCGACCCGTTCACCGGTTGACAGTTTCAATGTCTTTTCAGCCAGCTGTTGCCGTGAGACGGTCTTCTCCGCCAGAGCATCCGGATAGCTGACAATCAGCAACGGGTTGGAATCTCCCTGCAGGCGACTCAGCGTCTCGGTCCGAAGCACCTCGTTAGCCGCATCGAGCTGTCCGTAGCGTGCCGCCCGTTTGTAGGCGGAAGGAAAAAAAAGCACTTCGGATGAACCCATCAGCTGTGTCAGGTCGTGGTAGAAATAACCGGCCGTCTCGGCATCATTGAGGATATAAAGATAGGTGCGGGGAGCTCTTCGGAACAACGATACGGCAAAAAGAGCACGTGACGACCCCTGCAATCCGGTTACCGACAACAAGTGTACCTTGTCCAGTAGCGAGCCTGCCGCTGCCATATTGGGATGGTGGTCCATCCGCCGTTGAAAATCTGTAATGTCTATTGTTTCAACCATTCAGACGAAAGTGCAAAGGTATCCTTTTTTTTATTACCTTTGTCCCCATTCCAACAAGAATTTGATTTTATGCAGATCGATGCCCGTCATACACCCGACTACATCTTCGAAACCAGCTGGGAGGTATGCAACAAGGTAGGTGGTATATACACCGTACTCTCCACCCGAGCCAACTCCCTACAGAAACTATACAAAGACCGCCTATTCTTCATCGGCCCCGATATCTGGCAGGAACAGGAAAATCCCTGGTTCCGGGAAGACCGCACCCTCTATGGCGAGTGGCGTGATTTTGCGCAGAGCAACCAGCATCTTGAGATTCGTGCCGGCCGGTGGATTGTGCCGGGAGAACCGATCGTCTTCCTTGTGAAGTTCAATTCCCTCTTCGAGAAGCAAAACGAGATCTACACCTCCATGTGGAAGGATTACGGGGTGGATTCGTTGCATGCCTATGGCGATTACCACGAGTCGGTGATGTTTGCCATTGCCACCGGCATCCTGATAGAGAGTTTCTACCGTTACCACCATCTGGAGGCAGACAACGTGGTGGCACATTTCAACGAATGGATGCTGGGGGCAGGTGCCCTTTACATCCGTAAGCATGTGCCCAAGATAGCCACTCTCTTCACCACGCATGCTACCTCCATTGGTCGTTCCATTGCAGGCAACAACCTGCCGCTCTACGATCATCTGAAGGAGTACAATGGCGATCAGATGGCACGCCAGCTCAACATGACGGCAAAGCACTCCATCGAGAAGCAAGCAGCGCAACATGTGGACTGTTTCACCACCGTGAGCGACATTACTGCGCGGGAGTGCTCTCAGCTGTTGCAGCGGCAACCTGACATAGTAACACCCAACGGGTTCGAGAAAGACTTCATTCCGAAAGGGAAAGCCTATCAGCAAGCCCGTGAACGTGCACGCCATGTGTTGCTCCGAGTGGCGGAGAAGATGCTGGGTCACGCTGTCGACCCTGATGCACTGCTTGTGGGCACCAGTGGCCGTTACGAGTACAGGAACAAGGGGCTGGATATCTACGTGGAAGCAATGAACCGTCTCCGCAAGATGCCCGGTCTGACAAAAGATGTGATCGCCTTCATCATGGTACCCGGTTGGATCAAAGGAGCACGGGCCGATCTTCAGGCTCTGTTGAAGGGCGGGGCCCTCCCTTCCGGATCTGATAACAGCAACGGCTATTCCTTTGTGACCCATGAGCTGGTGGAACCGGAGCATGACAACCTGCTCAAACAACTGCGACATACCGGTTTCACCAACGCGGCCGGAGATAAGGTGAAGATCATCTTCGTACCCTCCTATCTCAATGGGGATGACGGCATCTTCAACCTGCCCTACTATGATCTGTTGATCGGGTTTGACCTGTCGGTCTTCCCCTCCTACTACGAGCCGTGGGGATACACCCCGCATGAGAGCGTGGCCTTCGCCATCCCCACCATCACCACCACATTGGCCGGCTTTGGCGTTTGGGCACAGAAACAGGGCGACCAGAAAGGGATGGACGACGGCATCGAGGTAATCCACCGGGATGACAGCAACCATACCGAAGTTGCCGACGAGATTGCCCTGCTGGTACTGGACTTCACACAGAAGAGTGCGGAGCAGGTTAAGCTGTTAAAAAAGAGGGCTGCCACCTTGTCGGACAAGGCTGACTGGGCACACTTTGTGGCACATTACAGTGAAGCTTATTGCAAAGCATTGCATAACTCCTTCGTCAGATTGTCTCAGCCTTTCAAACTTAAAGCAGAATAAAGTGTTATATTTGTTGCAACTGAATCTGATGCCGCTCAATTGAACAGCGGCATCATCTATTGTAATACAGTACATTGTCATATAAAAGAACAAATCGCAAATAAACAGAACGCAAATATGATCATTCAATCGAGTTATACCAATGCTCCTCTCTGGAGAGACATCCATGTGCATGCTGAACTGCCTGCCGCGTTGCGTCCCCTGGAAGAGATCGCACACAACCTCTGGTGGGTCTGGAATGAAGAGGCCAAGGTTATTTTCGAAACCATGGACCCTCAGGAATGGGAGAAGAGCGGAAAGAACCCGGTGGTTCTCCTTCAGAACCTGAAATCAGACACTACGGAGCGGATCATCCACAACAGCGAGATGATGGGACGCATCGAGGATGTCTACCGCAAGTTCAGTGCCTACATGGCCTCTCCCAGAAACAGTGACCGACCCAGCGTGGCATACTTCAGCATGGAATATGGCTTGTCGCACGTACTGAAGATCTATTCCGGTGGTCTGGGTATCCTGGCAGGCGACTACCTGAAGGAAGCGAGTGACAGCAACGTGGATATGACGGCCGTAGGGTTTCTCTACCGCTATGGCTATTTCACGCAGTCTCTATCAATGGAGGGTCAGCAGATCGCGAACTACGAGGCTCAGCACTTCGGCAACCTGCCCATCACCCAGGTGATGAATGAGGATGGCTCGCCAATGATCCTGGAGATTCCATTTCACGACCGCCCTATCTACTCACATATTTGGAAGGTGGCAGTGGGCCGTATCAACCTATTTCTGATGGATACCGACCTGGAGCCGAACAGCGAATTCGACCGTTCCATCACCCATCAGCTCTACGGAGGTGACTGGGAGAACCGCATGAAACAAGAATTCCTGTTGGGCATCGGCGGGATTCTGTTGCTCAACAAGCTGGGCATCAAGAAACAGGTTTACCACATGAATGAGGGCCATGCTGCCCTGATCAACGTACAACGATTGCTCGACTACATCAGAGAAGAGGGACTCAGCTTTCAGGAAGCACTGGAAGTGGTACGTGCCTCCTCGCTCTATACGGTGCACACCCCGGTTCCGGCGGGACATGATTATTTCGATGAAGCACTGATTGGCAAGTACATGACACCCATCGTACACCAGTTGGGCATCTCATGGCAGCAATTCATGGACATGGGACGTGCCAATCCCGGCACACACGAGCGGTTTTCGATGAGTGTTTTCGCATTGAACACGGCCCAAGAGACAAATGGAGTGAGCCAGTTGCATGGCACCGTCTCACAAAAGATGTTCCAACCGGTATGGAAAGGTTATTTCCCAGAAGAATTGCATGTGGGATACGTCACCAATGGGGTACACCTGCCCAGCTGGGCCACCTCCTCGGTGAAATCGCTCTACGAAAAACATTTTGGCGAGTCTTTTTTTGGTGACCAGTCTAATCCTGTTATCTGGAAAAAGATATGGGAGGTGAACGATGAAGAACTCTGGGATCTGCGCATGCACCTGAAGAAGAAACTGGTGGATTACATCCAGGCAGAGTTCAAGGAGGGATGGCTGAAAAATCAGGCCGACCCCTCACGCATCATGAACATGCTGGAAGAGGTGAACCCCAACGCACTGCTGATTGGCTTCTCCCGGCGTTTCGCCACCTATAAGCGGGCACATCTGCTCTTCACTGACCTGGAGCGGTTGTCACGCATCGTGAACAACCCGAAGCATCCGGTACAATTTATCTTCGCCGGCAAGGCTCATCCTGCCGACGGTGGTGGTCAAGGGCTGATCAAGCAGATCGTCGAAATCTCCCGCAGACCTGAGTTCCTGGGTAAGATCATCTTCCTGGAGAATTATGACATGCGTTTGGCAAAACGACTGGTGTCGGGTGTGGACATCTGGCTCAACACACCTACCCGTGCGCAGGAAGCCTCCGGCACGTCGGGAGAGAAGGCTGAGATGAACGGTGTACTGAACCTCTCGGTGCTTGACGGCTGGTGGTATGAAGGCTACCGTGAGGGCGCCGGCTGGGCACTGACCGACAAGCGCACCTACGACAACCAGTCGTTCCAGGATGAGCTGGATGCATCTACCATCTACTCGATGTTGGAGAATGAAATCATCCCGCTCTACTATGCACACAACAGCCAGGGTTACTCACCCGAATGGATCCAGTATATCAAGAAGTCGATGGCCGAGATTGCGCCACACTATACCACCAAGCGAATGATGGATGACTACTTTGACCGCTACTATGGTAAGCTCGCCCAACGGTCAGAGCGGCTTCACGCCGCCGACTACGCACTGGCAAAAGAGATTGTCCAGTGGAAGGAGCAGACGACAGCCAATTGGAACAGCCTGGAAGTGGTGAAGTTGGAATTTAACCCGAACTTACAGATGGTCAACCAACAGAACAAGGGTGAACTGCTTGGAAGGATTGTGATTGACCGCGGGCAGCTCACCTGTGACCTCGGCGTGGAATGTGTGGTAGTGGATCACGACCCGAAGAGCAATGAACAGCAATTCATCGAATCATGTGAATTTGAACTGGTGAAACAGGAAGGCAACCTGCTCTATTTTGAAACAGGTTGCAGCCTGAAAGATCCGGGTGCCCATCAGTACGGTCTGCGGGTCTATCCGAAGCATCCCGAGCTGCCTCACCGTATGGACTTTGCCTATATGCGCTGGATCTGATCTTACGGCATGATGAACTGAAAAAAAAGCGTCTCCCTCAAGGGAGGCGCTTTTTTATGGTCACCGGTAGAAGATGCAACATTTGTCCGGTATAAAAGATAGATTGTGTCACGCATTCATTAAATAAGAAAAGGGAGAGTTAAATAGCGTTGGACAATCTGCATTTCTGTGGTGAAATTCCAAAACGTTTGCTGAAGATATTCACAAGGTGAGATACACTTTTGAATTCATACATGCGTGATATCTCAGTAATGGAGAGGTCGGAGCCAAGCACCATGGAGTAAATCTCCTCCATCTTCCTGTCCAATAGCCACTGGTAAGGTGTCTGTTTGAAACTCTTATTGAAGTGGCGGGTGAAGGTGCGGATACACTCATACCCACATGATGTAGCCAACTCGTTCACAGTCCTCACCGAAGCATAGTTGGAGAGCACCTTGTCTTCGAAACGCTTCAATTTTGAAGTGCGGGGAATCAGTTTCACCAGAACAATATCCTTGTCGGGCGAAGCGGTGAAACTGCTCTTCAGGCCATCGGAGAAGGTGAAAGTACATGCTTGCACATCGGAAAGCAGGTATTTCCGCTCATTGGCCGGTTGGTTCTGTTTCCTTTCCATCTTAGTTCCCTTTCCTGAATTTTCCGGAGAATACGGTGGCATCATCCTGTATTACACGGATGGTGTAGTTGCCATTGGCAAGACCTGAGAGGTTGAGCACTTCAAAACCCATGTCGAATACCTGGAAGAAGCTTTGTCTCGATCCACCTTCGCCAACTACCTCAACCCAGGCACCTCCACGGAAGTTCTGAACAGCAACCGAAACTACATCATCCATCACGTACGCATCCACGGTGGCGGGAGCAGAATAGGCCGAAGTACCACCCATCATCCGATTTGAAGTGGTAGGGGTAGCACGGGTTGTTCCTCCTTGCCTGCTTAATTCAATCTTATCCTCTACCGGATCCTGGGCCTGTACCTGGATAGTTAAACCCTGACAGAGTAAAAACAAAAACGATGCGAACATTAATTTTTTCATGTCTTGTACAATTATAAATGTGTCAATAAAAATCTGGTTGGTCTCCCTCTGCAATATTTCAAACAAGTAAAAAATTGGTATTGCAAATTGATGACACAAAAATAGGTGTGAAAAGGCGTAAAAACAATACCCACTTCGAAATTTAACGGGAGAACAGGCGTTATCTCTCTGTTTTACTGCCTGTTGACACATGTCAATTTAACGGTGGTTAATCGGCAAAAAGGGTGGTATCGAGTCCTTTTTCCGACATCTTTTTCTTCAATTGCGATTTTCTGACACGGATGCTGTCAACCGAAGTGTTGAGGAAGGTAGCCAGTTGCCGGTTGTCGGCATCACAGGTAAGCAACATCAGCAACAGTTTTTCATTCACGCTGAAGAACTGTTCCTCATTTTTTAGTCCCGTATAGGCAGTGAAGGTGGCATCGTCGGGTACCAGTGTCTGGGTGATGTCGCGCAGGTCGGCATCGGTGCTTTTCAATATCCGGTGCATCTCTTTGTGCACCTTCTGGTTTACAGAGACATAGCGGTCAGCCAAGTTCTCAAACTCATTTTGCAGAAAGGTGAGCCGGTCAGAGATATTGCCATAAAGCTTTATGAGCCAGCGCCTTTTACCTGCCTCCTCTTTCAGAATGTCGGCCTGTAGCTGTTGTTGGTTCACCCGGTGTTCGGTCTCCAGCAGGCGAAGTCGGGTATTCCGTCTCAGCCAGAAAGAATAGGCGGCAATAAAAAGCAAGAACAGGATGGTAATCAGCGAGATGATGATTGTTTTGGAGATCTGTCCGCGGGTGCGTAACACCTCGTTCTCCGCCTCAGCCAGGTCATACTTCTTCTCCAACTCGGCAACCTGCACATCGAGCCGTTCACTCAACGAGAGGTTGTGCAATTCGATCGATTTTTTCAGGTAATGGTTGGCAAGTGCATGATCACCACTTTTCTCCGCGATCTGTGCCACGTTCTGGTAATAGAGGTAGTTTTGCCGGTAGGTGCTGTCTTCAATCAGTTCAATGGCCATCACTCCATAGTGTAGTGCGCTGTCGAGCTGTTCCAATCCCACATACCGGTCAGAGATAACAAAATAGAGTCTTGACAAGTCAATCACTTCTTTCTGGTTCTTAACTAGTTCAAGTTGCTTTTTTTCTATCTCAATTGCTTTTTCAGGTTGACCGGTGATATCGAAGTAAATTGACTGTGCATTCAATACAAAATAATCCTTACCCGGTAACAATCCATAAAATGCTGAGAGTGAGTCAAGAAATGCGGAACCAGTAGGAAACCGCCTTTGCTGCATCTCGTTCCAATAGAGCGCCAGATAGGTATCAAATAGATGAACAGAATCACTTTCCTCTTTTGCGTATTGCAGTGTAGTCTGAAAATAATCAAATGCTGAAGGATAATTGCGGTTGTTGTAATGGATGTTCCCCAGGAAATAGTGGATCATATAACCGAGTGAGGGATCGGGGGTTGTCTGTAGTTCGAGTAAATTACCAGCTTCCCGTAATGGTTCATAGACCGTGCTGTCTTTTACTCCCATGCGGGTGCGAACGATACCCTGGTAAGCCAGTGCACGGATGAAATTGTTGTGTTCGGGATTGGCGGAGCGATAGTAGTCGCTCACGCTATTGATCAGCGAGTCGCTGGTGAAGTTGACATAGGTCTTGTCGTCGGAGATCACCTTCAACAGGTCATAATAAGCCTTTCCGCCACGAGACAACTCATCTCGATCAAGTGACTTAAGGCTATCGGAAACACGCTGCGGATATTGGTCGAGCATTGTGTCCCAGTCATTCAATCTGGTTAACACCTCTTTGTCATTTCCGCTGTTACAGGAAACAACTAGTAAAAGGAGATGAACCAATAAAAATGCTGAGAAATTACGCATAGCAAACTTTTATAACAGGGACAAAGATAGTTTATTTTTGTTAGTATCATCCAATTCATTTGTCATCTGACATTTTTTCAATAAAGAAAAAACCGGCAGGAAGTTTGTGCTTCCTGCCGGATGATAAATTACAAGTATGAAGTAACCTGTTACAATGAATGAAAAAACCTCATTTCAAGTTAGTTTACAGGTATCGATTCAGCTTTGACTGAAGATTTGCTTATCCGATTGATGAGACTTCTGGATACCACAGCGGAGGGATTGACAAGAGGACTGGCACCAAGAGAAAAATCGAATGTGTCATAGCCCACTTCCTGCCCCTCATCTCCTGCATACGAGATGGCCACGATAGAATATCTTCCATCACTCTCAACCGGGAACTGGACAGTGCCACTTGCTTCAAGTTCAATGGATTCAATGCTGCCATCCGAAATACCCGCGATTGCTGCATTGATGTTGTTACCTTCCACCATGGCAACTTTTGCAGTTTCCACATCTGCACCAAAGGTGACTTCGGCGACGGCGAAATTCTCCTCATCAGTATTGGTGAATCGTCCTAAATAGGTCACATCGATGGAGTAATCAGCAAGCACAACGCCAGGCATGATGACCATAAAAGAACCCGCAGAATTGGCCACACGGAGTGCGCCCGCGTTGTAATCAACCATACCAACAGCCAATGTGGATGGCGGGAATGTGATCACACCATCTTTAAAGGTACCGGTACGTCCTGCAGCGATCTGTTGCTCGAGGGTCTCACCTCTTGACATGTAGTATCCGGCCAAACTGCCCATGATGAACTTACCATAACCCCAGTCCATGCCAGTCGTTTGCATATTGATGTAAACAGCATCCGGATTTTCAGCATGAATTTCAAAGAAATAGTCCTGGGTCGTATCCCAATCACCAGGCGCATTGTAAGGATAATCAGCAGTATAGGGGTTTACGAGCCGGAAGAAACCCGGTTGCAGGTCGTTTTCCTGGATTTCAACTGCCCAGGAAACGTTGGCCACACCAAAGAATCCTGAAACAAAACCATCCACAATTGTTCCTGTACCCAGTGATTTCCATGGAGCAGGGATGCCAATTGTAAATGCATAATCCGTAATCCCATAAGGTGTCTTATATGCTTCTCCCACACTGATTACCAGATCATTGAAGTTGTCGTAACCCACCTCTTCCGGATCATAGGTGAGGTCGAAGGTGGTTGAAGTCTGACCTGCATTGAAGTTTACAGATGCAGGAATGCTGTAAAGTCCGTTTCCACCAGTCAATGTCAAAGGTACAGTAGCCGCATTGTCAGATTTCACCCTGGCAATGGCAATTTCGTAAGAACTTGCCAGACCAGAAGCATTGATTGAAAGACTGTTGGTGCTTGGAAAATAGACCTGATCATTCGCAAGCTTTTCAGCCGGTTCATAAACGGCAGCGTCATCTTGACATGAATAAAGTGTGGCCATGGCGAACAGAGCCGCCAAAAAACCCAAAAGATATTTACTATTTTTCATAACGATATTCACTTTATTAATTAGTTAGCAAATTCACCTATAGGAGTTGGTGTTGTTACCGAAGCTGTAGGATCGGGATTGTTAAATCCGGCAAGGGCAGCATTGGCATCCATTTCACTGATAGGGATAACCAGGTTCCAGTTGGGCTTGATGCCCTTCACATTCATCTTGAAAATGTCTGCGGGTGCATTTGTACCATCGTAATTCTGGACGATATCCGGTTTAATACGCTTTGCAGACGGGAAGGCGTTGCCCTCACCCCAGAACTCGATGCGCATCTGTGTGAGCACCTCAAGCTGGAACGCGCGTTGATCGCCAGTGGCAAAGTTGTAATCAGGCTGACGGTAACTTTGCATGAATGAATTCAACTTAGCCACACCGGCAGCAACTCCTTGCGACAAACCCACAGCTTCCGCTTCAATCAGGTACATCTCTTCCACACGCATCACCGGCACGTCAACGGCTCCACCAATGCTGTATGTTTCCCAATCACCTTCTCTACAGCGGAATTTAAGTGACAGGTAAGCAGGTGCGTCGTTGATATAGTCTTCGTCACGCGATGTCTTGTAGGCGTGGAAATCGTACTTGTCGGGGTGTAGGAATGTGTTCTTACGGAAGTCATTGTCCGCGATCTTATCATAGAGTGAACGATCGATTCCGGGTCTTGTCAGTGAAGAATAACCCCAGTCGGCTTCGCCGGAAATCCAACCAGTAAAATTGGCCAGGTTTCTCATGCCTTCCGCCGGATAATTCACATACCACATCCATGCCTGGTTGGCAGTGTTGAATCCGGTCTTCTCATCTTCCCATTGTGCTGCAGTTACTGGAGTTCCCCCAAATTCGGTGATCGCTTTGCCTGCAAATTCAGCGGCCTTGTCGTATTGTTCATCCCAGAGATAAACCTTGGCTTTGATGCCATATACAACAGCTAAACCAGGAAAGAGTCGTGAAGGGGGTGTGTAGTCTTCCATCAATGCTTCCGCTTTCTCAAGGTCAGAGAGGATAAATTCCATCATCTGTTCGCGAGTTAAACGCGGGTTGTTTTTGGCATCATCACCGGTGGTACTTTCAGTCACCAATGGCACTGTCAAACCTTTTACTTTCGAAACGTCCGTATAGATGTTTTCTACCGGTTCAAAGAAAACCATGAGCATATAATAGTTGAATGCACGGTTGGCATAAGCAACACCAGCTGCTCCTCTGATAGCCGGGGTTAAACTCTCATCTTCAATGTCAACTGCGGCAATCACATCGTTTGCAGATTTAATGAGTTTGTAGAGTGTAAACCAAGGCAAATAAGCAAAATAACTTGTTTCTCCGAAGTTCGCATTGAAGGTATTGTAATTCCGATACCAGTCGTATCCGGAGTTTTCACCAAGCGGGAACATATCACCCAGCATCTCTGTTTGAGCAATCATGAACTGAGGATAAGACATGTCTGTCTCATGCACCTGGTCATCATATACGAAGTAGCCCTTTGACATTTGCGATGGGATACCATTCAGGGATGCTTCCAAAGCTGAAGCCGAAGCTCCGATTTGCTCTGAAGTAGCAGTATCACCTTCAGGAAATGTCTCCTCAATACAGCTGTTTAACGCCAATACAGTAACAGCTGATATCAATAATAATTTATATTTTTTCATTTTCATATCAGTTATTTTGTTTAAAAATTAAGTGTGATACCACCAGAGATTGTTCTCATAGGCGAATAATAGGTGGCATTGGTCGTTGCACTATATGATTGACGAGGATCGAATCCCTTGCGTTTTGACCAATAGAACACGTTTTCAACAGAACCGTACAAACGAATGGAATTGATTTGCATACTTCTTACCCATTTGCTAGGAAGTGTATAACCCAAATTGATATTCTCAATATTCAAGTAACTTGCATCTGTTAAGAATCGGTCTGAAGCACCTGCACTGTAGGTATCACCAAACACAAAACGAGGAATTTCGTTTGACTTGTTTTCAGGTGTCCATGATTTTAACAGATCGGCATGAAAATTATAACCTGTATTGGATCCTGTTGGTGACGACATGAAACTACGATATGTTCCATCATATTGTTTACCTCCTATCTGATAGGAGAAGTTTATGTTGAAATCAAATCCATAAGCCTGTACAGTTGTGCCAAAACCACCAAACATTTTGGGAATAGTAGATTCATTGTTTACGAAGTAATCTGCATCAGCATATGTCGCAGTAGTTTCACGCCCAGTAATGTTGCCTTCTTCATCCACAATGTTCTTGTACCACATTGATTGACCATCTTCATCGATTCCGGCAAATTCTTTCAATCTCCAGGAAAACATAGAGAGGTCCTCGGCAATGAAGAAATTACCACTTGTGTACCCTTTGAATTCGTTTCCATCAGCATCATAGGAGGAGGCAGTCTTCTTGTCTTCGTGTAACAGGGTAATCTTATTCTTCAATGTGGAGATGTTCAAGTTCACATCCCAGGTGAAGTTACGCTGCTTGATGATATTGGCAGCAAGTTCCAATTCAACACCCGTGTTGTACATGTCACCGATGTTGTCGTAATAACTGGAGTAACCCAATGATGGAGCTACAGAGAAGGAGAACAACATGTCGGTAGTCTTTCTGTGATAGTATTCCAAGCTACCGGAGAGACGGTTGAACAGGGAGAATTCTGTTCCAACATTGAAGTTTGAGTTCGTTTCCCATGTGATGTCTCTTGTTCCTTTCGATTCAAAAGCTGTTCCGATGTTACCGGAAGAGTTGGTGATGTTGAACACATCGGTATAACGGTAAGAACCGATGGCATCATTCCCTTGTACACCATACGATGCTTTCAATTTCAGTTCATCTACCCAATCAACACCGAACCATTCTTCATGGTTGATCAGCCATGCACTACCCAAAGACCAGAAGTTACCCCAACGATAATCCGGGTGGAAACGCGACGAGGCGTCTCTACGGTAGGATGCGGAAGCAAAAATACGGTTGTCGTAGTTGTACTGCAGACGGGTGAAATAACCTTCACTGTTGTAGCGTGATTTATAGGAATAGGCACTCTGTCCATCAATAATTGCACCGCCAAGTTCTTTGTTGCTTTGTGAGAACATCTTGGATTTATCGGCATAGAGATAGGAATAGGTGCTGTTGAAGTACTCATGACCCAACAATGCCTCAAAATTATGGAGGCCAAAATAGGTGGAATAATTCAATAACTGCTGGTAGTTTACGTCATAGGTGCGTCCGTGACTCTTCGAAACAGTTCCTCCAGTAGTGTCGAACTGGCCATAGTAGGGATTGTATACGTATGTTGTACGTGTCTCATCCAAATTCTGGGTGCCATTGATTGTCAATGTCAGTCCAGGCAGGAATGTAATATTTGCAAATCCATTGCTTGAAAATGCATTGCCTTCTGCGTTCACTGTATTGAGGAAGCTGTCCATAATTGGATTCGCATCCGAGATAAAAGGACGAGAACGACCGGCATTGGTTCCATTACCATAGTCCATCATCTCAAAACCATCCCCATCAACCATAATGCTACCATCAGGATTGCGGAGATAGGCAGGATAGATAGGAGGCATCTGGGAGGTAAATGCCCAAATGTTACCCGATGAGGTACTGGAACCATTGTTGCTAAGAGCGTTCTGGTCAAATCTTGCATAGGAAATATTCCCACCAATCTTCAACCACTGTTTCGCCTGATAGTCTGCTCTTAAACGAGTGGTAAGACGTTCCAGGTCAGAAGCCTTTGTGATACCTTCGTTGTTTAAATAACCGAGTGAAGCGAAGAATGTTGTTTTCTCATCACTTCCACTCACAGACAAGTTATATTCCTGGCGCATTCCGGTACGTGTACCCGCTTTTTCCCAATCATCGGGCAGAAGCAGGTAATCCTTGCCCCTGTAGTTCTCAACACGACCCAACGTTGCTTCAGGATTCAATTTGCCATTCAGGCCAATCAACATCTGACCTTCCGGATAACTGTAGACATTGTATCCCAGACCACCGTTACCCTGATCACCAAACAGGTTTGCATTGCTCTTTATCCAACTCGCTTCGGGACTCAGTCCAAGGTTCATGTGGTATCTCGACAGTGCACCGTAATGCATCTCATAATACTGAGCAGGATTTGTGATCACATTGTAATGCTGTAACGCCCTTGAATTTGCGCCATATTTTGCATCAAATGTGATCACGGCATCACCCCCTTTGCGGGCAGCCTGTTTTGTGGTGATCATAATCACACCATTCGCTCCCCGGGCACCGTATAATGCATTGGAAGCAGCATCTTTCAATACGGTCATTGATTCCACATCATTGGGATTCAAATTACTCAAATCGCCACTATAGGGTGCTCCATCCACAATGATCAAGGGGTCGTTACCGGCATTCAGCGAGCTGAAACCACGGATCTTGATGGAAGCTGTTGAACCGGGAGCACCGCTGTTTGATGTCAATTGCAATCCTGGAACAGCACCGGCTAAGGCATTGGTAACACTTGTCACCTGCGATTTACTCAGTTGTTCTGAATTGACTACTTTGGCCGAACCGGTAAATGCAGATTTCTTGGCGGTACCGAATGCTACAACAAGCACTTCGTCCAACAATTCAGAATCAGTCTCCAGTTCTACCCGTATATTTGCACTTACAGGGATCTCCTGTGTTTGATATCCCACGTATGAAACAACAAGTGTGCCATTTGCAGGGGCCGACAGGGTGAAATTCCCATCAATATCGGTCACAGTTCCTTGCGTAGTGCCTTTCACTTGTATGGTTGCACCAATTGCAGGATCTCCGTTCTCATCCACTACAATACCCCGTACCTGTGTCTGAGCAGATATAATCCCTATTCCCAAAAAGAAAAGGGATAAAAACATCATTAGTTTTCTTTTCATAAACTCTACTTTTTAATTAAACACTTTTATTATTCAATTCAATCATTCTGCTTCTATCTGAAATATGTTGGAATTTTGTGGTTTATTTCAGCATACCAATAAAAATCTGAAAAAGATTCTACTTCATTTCAGATCTTTACCCTTATTAACATTCAATTTAAACTACTACTCAAACACAAATATATGCCATTTATTTTAAATAAATATTATTTTGAATCTTTTTTTAAAAATAAATGTCAAATATAAAGAAATTATCCACTGAATTTTGCTATTTAGTCCCGCATTCATAAGCGGGTTGTAAATCCGGCTCCAAATATTTTAACATTTGAGCGATGCGATAACCTGTTTCTAGCAAAATGGTTGCAAATTTAGCTCAAATAAAAACGTTATGCAAACATTCTGTCTCATATTTGCAATTTCTTCTATCATATAAACATCATCTATGTGAAAAAGATAGTATAGATGGCCCGATAAGTCACGAAAAGCCACCAGCGTTCATGCACAAAAAAAACCACCCCGAAGGGTGGTTCTTATCTATTCACTTTTTCAGAAATTGCTTATTTCTCGATGGCGAGCAGTTCCACGTCGAAGATTAGGTTGGAGAATGGCTTGATGGCACCGCGGTCAGCCGAGCCGTAAGCCAGGTTGTATGGTACATAAAGTCTCCATTTTGATCCAACCGGCATCAGCTTGAGTGCTTCGGTCCAGCCGGCGATCACCTGTGTCACACCGAAAGTGGCAGGCTCACCGCGATCCACACTGCTGTCGAAAATGGTTCCGTCGATCAGCGTGCCATGATAATGCACCTTCACGCGGTCGGTTTCAGTGGGTATCGCACCATTGCCAGCACGGATGATCTCATATTGCAACCCGCTGGGCAGGGTTACAACGCCCTCTTTGGCTCCATTCTCTGCCATGAAGGCATCACCTGCGGCGATGCTCTCCTGATGCTGCTGCTTGAGCGCTTCTTCCTGACGCACCTGCTGTTCAGCCTGTGCTTTATCGGCTGCCGACTGAACCATACTGCTTGCTTCCATCTTGCTGATGGCAAGCTCCTGGTTCTTCAGGGTTGCGATGATGCCAGCCAGCACCTGATCTTGGTTCACCTTCTTGGTGGAGTCGCTGCCGAACAACATCTCGTTAAACTGTGGCAACATCTGTTGTGAGAATTGCACACCGATACTAAGGCCATTGCCATAAGCCGATTTCTCCTCGAGATTCATCGCTTCGGTAAGACCTTTGATGAAGTCGTTCAGACGGGGAGCGTTTATTTTGTTGATAGAGTCCACTTTCGTTTTCAGTTCCTTTTCCAGTGCAATCCGCTGAGTGGAATCGGCAGATGACATGCGCATCTGGTAGTCATACTCGATCGCTGAGGTGGTCTGTAACACACCGGTCTGTTCCAGGAACTGAACCAATCCCTGTTCTGTCATGCTCACTCCGTAAGCATAGGATACGCTGTCAACTGAGTTTTTGAGTGATGTCTTGGGGGTAGAAGCACCACCACATGATACCATCATCACCGCCGTCAGGGCTACGGCACTGATTGTGCCTAAAATTGTTTTCTTCATGTTTTTGTTATTTTACTTGTTGTTTTGTTGGGAATCTTCTTATTGTTTCAGTTCCTGGTGGAATCTGTGCTCATTCAATGCCAAGTAGCTCCACCTCAAAGATGAGGGTTGAGTTGGGTTCAATTGAGTTGCCTGCACCCTGCTCCCCGTAGGCCAGATGAGAAGGGATAAACAGCCGCCACTTGGATCCTGTCGACATCAGCTGCAATGCTTCCACCCATCCCTTGATGACCTGGTTCACACCAAACACGGCAGGTTGTCCGCGCTGTACGGAACTGTCGAAGACAGTGCCGTCGAGCAATGTACCATGGTAATGACATCTCACTTTGTCGGTGGCGACCGGTTTGGAGCCGTTACCCTCCGACAGCACCTCGTACTGAAGACCACTGGGCAGTGTCACCACATTCTCATTTTTCTTGTTCTCAGCCATAAAAGCTTTCCCTTCCTCCAGGTTACGGGTAAGCATCTCATCCTGTCGCTGACTGAAAAAATCCTGAATCACCTTGTTGGCATCGTCGGGTGACATGGATGGGGTTGCATTGTTGACAATGCTGCTGAATGCTTCGGTAAAAGAGGCTACATCAATGTTGCGCAATCCTGAGTTCATCAGATTTGAAGCCATGCTCATCCCGAGGGCGTAACTTAATTTATCCATTCACTTTTTTCTTTTTAGATAGTTGGCCACAAAAGTACGATTTTATGTTGAATTATCGCCATTTACGACAATAAAAACTATATTTGCTACAGACGTTAAGATCAGAATCAATTGATGAAAAAGAAATTGGTCATATTGACCGGTGCAGGGATGAGTGCGGAAAGTGGAATCGCCACATTCCGTGACTCCGGGGGATTGTGGGATCGATACCCGGTAGAACAGGTGGCAACCCCCGAAGGATTTGCCGCTGACACGCGTCTGGTCCTCGATTTCTACAACACGCGCCGTCATGAGTTGCTGAAAGCCAGGCCCAACGGGGGGCATCTGGCCCTGGCCGCGATGGAGAAGGATTTCGAGGTGCAGATCATCACCCAGAACATCGACAACCTGCATGAACAGGCGGGCAGCAGCAGTGTGATCCACCTGCACGGTGAACTGATGAAGGCACGATCCACGGGCGATGAAACACTTGTGTATGAGCTGGACCCGGACGATTGTGACATTCACCCGGGTGACTGCTGTGAGAAGGGATTCCAGCTGCGACCCCATATCGTCTGGTTCGGTGAGGCGGTACCCATGATGGCGGAGGCTGAACGGATCGCCCGACAGGCCGACATCTTCGTCATCATCGGCACCTCCATGAACGTCTATCCTGCAGCAGGACTACTGGATGATGTGCGGAGAAATGTGCCGGTCTATCTGATCGACCCCAAAGATGTGGTTACACGACGTTACGACATCCATCATATCCGCATGGGGGCTACTGAAGGGGTGAAGGAACTCCAAAGGTTGCTGACTTAATCAAAAATTCGCTTTGAAACTCCTCGTTTTTTTGTAATTTCGCTTCTCATAACAACAAAGTGAAAGCCTGTGGCAAAAAAGATAGCTGAAACACCGATGATGAAGCAGTATGTCGAGATCAAGAAGAAACATCCCGATGCCATCCTGCTGTTCAGAGTCGGCGACTTTTATGAGACCTTCTCCGACGACGCCATCATCGCCGCCGAGATTCTGGGCATCACCCTCACACGCCGCGCCAATGGTGCTGCCCAGTTCGTGGAGCTGGCGGGGTTTCCCCACCACGCGCTCGACACCTACCTGCCCAAGCTGGTACGTGCCGGTAAGAGGGTGGCCATCTGCGACCAGCTGGAAGATCCGAAACTGACAAAGAAATTGGTGAAGCGCGGCATCACCGAGCTGGTGACACCCGGCGTCTCCATCAACGACACCATCCTGAACCACCGCGAGAACAACTTTGTAGGAGCCATCCACATCGGGAAGAACAACTGTTACGGCATCGCCTTCCTCGATATCTCCACCGGTGAGTTTCTCACGGCACAGGGTGAACGACCCGATATCGACAAGCTCCTCGCCGGCTTCTCACCCAAGGAGCTCCTGGTAGAGCGGGGCCGCAAACGACACATTGAAGAGACCTTCGGCAGCGGATGGCTTCTCTCGGAACAGGAGGACTGGATCTTTACCGACGAGGCCGCTCACGACCGCCTCATGGCACACTTTGGCACCAAAAACCTCAAGGGATTTGGCGTGGAACACCTGCCGCTGGGAATCATCGCTGCAGGCGCAATCATCCACTACCTCGATCTCACGCAACACACCCAAATAGGACACATCAATGCGCTCAGCCGGATCGAGGAGGAGCGTTACATGCGACTCGACCGGTTCACCGTGCGCAGCCTTGAGTTGGTAATCCCGATGAACGAGGGGGGCAAGACACTGCTCAGTGTGGTTGACAAGACAATTTCACCCATGGGCTCGCGCCTCCTGCGCCGCTGGCTTCTCTTTCCACTGAAGGAGGAGAACGAAATCAACGAGAGGCACAATGTGGTGGAGCACTTTTTCCGGCAACCGGAGCTCAAGGAGTTGCTTTCCAGACAGATCGCACTGATTGGCGACCTGGAACGAATCATCTCCAAGGCAGCCGTCGGACGCATCACACCCCGTGAGTTGGTGCAGCTCAAGATGGCACTCACCGCCCTGGAACCTATCCGACAGGCTTTCCTCTCATCGGGTAGGAAAAGCCTGGAAGAGATGGGGCTGAAGCTAGATCCCTGTATGCCCTTGAGAGACCGCATTGCCAAAGAGATTGCCTCCGACCCGCCGGCACTGATGCACAAGGGAGGGTTCATCGGCAAGGGTATCGACAGCGAACTGGATGAACTCCGGCAGATTGCCTACAGTGGCAGGGACTTCCTGATGCAACTGCAGCAACGCGAGAGCGAAAGGACGGGAATCCCCTCGCTGAAAGTTGCTTTCAACAATGTATTCGGCTATTACATCGAGGTGCGCAACACCCACAAGGAAAAAGTCCCCGAGAGCTGGATCCGCAAACAGACACTGGTGAACGCCGAGCGTTACATCACCGAGGAGCTGAAGGTGTATGAGGAGAAAATTCTGGGTGCGGAAGAGAAGATCCTCGCGCTGGAGAACAGGATCTATGCCGCACTGGTGGAACATATCCTCCACTACATCCCGGCCATCCAGGTCAATGCCGCCCTCATTGCCAGAATCGACTGTTTGCTCTCTTTTTCCACCACAGCCGGCCAATACAACTACATCCGTCCGGTAATCAACCAATCGGATGCCATCGAGATCCACAACGGACGACACCCGGTGATTGAGCGGGAGCTGCCACCCGACGAGCCCTATATCGCTAACGATATTTACCTCGACAACGACACACAACAGATCATCATCATCACCGGCCCCAACATGGCCGGTAAATCGGCACTGCTGAGGCAGACAGCACTCATTACCCTGATGGCTCAGATCGGCTCCTTCGTGCCTGCTGAGGCAGCAACAATCGGTCTGGTAGACAAGATCTTCACCCGCGTGGGTGCCTCCGACAACATCGCGCTGGGCGAGTCCACCTTCATGGTGGAGATGAACGAGGCAGCCAGCATCCTCAACAACCTCTCCGGGAAAAGCCTCATCCTCTTCGACGAGCTGGGACGAGGCACCAGCACCTACGACGGCATCTCCATCGCCTGGGCCATCGTCGAATACATTCATGAGCACCCCAGGGCTCGTGCCAAGACGCTCTTCGCCACCCACTATCATGAGCTCAATGAGATGGCGAAATCGTTCAAACGGATCAAGAACTACAACGTGGCGGTGAAGGAGATCGACAACAGGGTGATCTTCCTTCGCAAACTGTTGCCCGGGGGCAGCGAGCACAGCTTCGGGATCCACGTGGCCCGTATGGCCGGGATGCCGCAGAGCATCACCCGCCGTGCCGACGCCATCCTGGGCGAGATGGAATCGAATGGCAGAAAAGAGGGGATCGGCAAACCGATTGGCGACATCATCGGCAAGCGCGAAGGGTACCAGCTCAGCTTCTTCCAACTCGACGACCCCATCCTGAGCCAGGTACGCGATGAGCTCCTCAACCTCGACGTCAACAACCTGACACCCCTCAATGCACTCAACAAACTGAACGAAATCAAGAAAATTGTAAAAGGAAAATAATCACTCTCCCGCAGGCAGCTGAAGGATGTCACTCTTTCAGCACCCTAGGGAGCACCCTACCCCACACGCATGTACAACGAAACAAACCACAACGAGACCCTGCGCGCCGGACGCATCGAGGTGATCTGCGGATCCATGTTCTCCGGCAAGACCGAAGAGCTGTTGCGCCGTCTGCGGCGCGCCCGCATCGCTCGCCAGAAGGTGGAGATCTTCAAACCGGCGCTCGACACCCGCTACTCGCAGGAGGAGGTGGTGTCGCACGACCGCAACGCCATCCTCTCCACCCCCGTGGAGCACTCCAGCAACATCCTGCTCCTCTCCTCCGGTGTGGAGGTGGTGGGCATCGACGAGGCACAGTTCTTCGACGAGGGACTGATCGGTGTCTGCCAGCAGCTGGCCGACCAGGGTGTGCGGGTGATCATCGCAGGTCTTGACATGGATTTCCGGCGTGTCCCCTTCGGCCCCATACCGGGTCTCTGTGCCATCGCCGACGACGTGATCAAGGTGCATGCCATCTGCGTGCGTTGTGGCAGCCTGGCCAGCTACTCCCACCGTCTGGTGACAAACGACCGGCAGATCATGCTGGGCGAAACAGAAGAGTATCAGCCTCTTTGCAGGGAGTGCTACCGGAAAGCCACAGTTAAATGAGCAACCTGCACCCCTTTTTTTTTCATCAGGTTTCAAAACAAATAGATCGATGGATTGTTAACAATGCAGGATAGCCAATACAGAAACGAACTGGAAACAGGTTATTATTCATTTAAAACATCGACTTATGAAACTGAAAAAAATCTTTTTTGCAGCCCTTCTGATCACTGCATTTACCACTACGATCCATGCACAGAGTTACAACTCAGCATTTGGTGTGCGCCTGGGTTACGACAACGGACTCACACTGAAGAAATTCTTCGCACCGGCAAATGCGGCCGAATTCATTCTTTCCGCATCACCCCGCCATTTCCAGCTGACAGGTCTCTATGAATACCAGCAGCCGGTGGCAGGTGCACCCAACCTGGACTGGTACCTCGGTATCGGTGCCCACCTGGGAGGCATCCACAAGGACAGGGACAACTACGACGGTGCGCTGCTGCTGGGTGCCGACGTGATCGCCGGCCTGGAGTACATCTTTCCCAGTGCCCCTTTCACGGCTTCACTCGACTGGAAACCATCGATAAACTTCACCAACAACTACAACGATTACTGGTACAGCGGTTTCGCACTCAGTTTCCGCTACACTTTCCGATAATCGGAGTTTCTATCTGACAGAATGGACCGCTCTCAACCGAGAGCGGTTTTTTTTACAATAATCCGCTTAATTGTGGTATTTTTGTATCCATGCATTCAAAGAGAGAAGAAAAGAGTAAAGCATCGTTCCTCGATAACCTCAACGAGGCACAGCGTGCCGCCGTGGAGTTCTGCGACGGCCCCTCGCTGGTGATCGCCGGCGCCGGCTCGGGGAAGACACGTGTGCTCACCTACAAGATCGCCTGGTTACTGGAGCAAGGCCTCCCCCCTTACTACCTGCTGGCACTCACCTTCACCAATAAGGCGGCACGTGAGATGAAGGGGCGCATTGCCCAACTGGTGGGGGAAAAACAGGCACGCCGCCTCTGGATGGGCACCTTCCACGCCATCTTCTCCCGCATCCTGCGCAACGAAGCGGAAGCGATTGGCTTCCAGTCCAACTTCACCATCTTCGACGCCTCCGACTCAAAAAACCTTGTCAAGCTGATCATACGGGAGATGGAACTCGACGACAAGCAGTACAAACCGGGAGGGGTACACAACCAGATCTCCAGGGCGAAGAACAGCTTGATCACACCAGCCATGTATGCCGCGAACAGCGAACTGCTCGAGTATGACAGGCAGTCACGCCGGCCGGCAATCAGCGAGATATACAGCCGCTACCAACAACGACTGCGATCGGCCAACAGCATGGATTTCGACGACCTGCTGATGTATACCAACATCCTCTTCCGTGATCATGCAGAGATACTGGAGCGTTACCGCAACCAGTTCCAGTTCATTCTGGTGGATGAATATCAGGACACCAACTTCGCGCAGCACCTCATCGTAAAGCAGCTGGCAGAGAAGCACCACCGCGTCTGTGTGGTGGGCGACGACGCACAGAGCATCTACTCTTTTCGTGGCGCCAACATCGACAACATTCTGAAGTTCAAATTCAACTATCCCGAGACACAGGTATTCAAGCTGGAGCAAAACTACCGCTCCACACAGAACATCGTAAACGCAGCCAACAGCCTCATCAAGAAGAACAGTGAACAGATCTTCAAGGAGGTGTTCTCAACAAACGATGTGGGTGAGAAAATTGAGGTGATGAGTGCCTTCTCCGACTTTGAAGAGGGATTGATTGTCGCCAACAAGATCAGCAGGATGAGGCTCGAAAAGCACATACCCTTCAGTGACTTCGCCATACTCTATCGCACCAACGCCCAATCGCGCATCTTCGAGGAAGCACTGCGCAAGAACAACATTCCCTATCGCATCTACGGGGGCCTCTCTTTCTATCAGCGTAAAGAGATCAAGGATGTGATCAGCTATTTCCGACTGATCGTCAACCCAAACGACGAGGAGGCATTTCGTCGCATCATCAACTACCCCTCCCGTGGCATCGGGGATGCGACGGTGGGCAAAATTGCCAGCACGGCACAGCTCAAACAGGTCAGTCTCTGGCAGGTGGTGGCCAATCCGGGAGATTATTCACTCGCTGTGCACACAGGTACTGCTAAGAAAATTGAGGGATTCCGTTCCCTTGTAAGCGGCTTCATTGAAGCGAACGAACGCCTCAACGCCTTTGAACTGGCACAGGAGGTGATCCGCAAAAGCGGCATCGCCGCAGAAGCGTACGAAGACATGACCCCGGAAGGGATGAGCCGCACCCAGAACATACAGGAGCTGCTCAACGCCATGAGCGAGTTTGTCTCCACGCGCCAGGAACAGGGAGAAGAGCACAACCGGCTGACAGACTTTCTCTCTGAAGTTTCACTGCTCACCGACCAGGATACCGATCGCGAGTCAGACAATGAGAAGGTAACGCTGATGACGGTCCACTCCGCCAAAGGTCTCGAATTCAGTCATGTCTTCGTGGTGGGCATGGAAGAAGATCTCTTCCCCTCCTCCATGGCCCGCTCCGAGATGCGGGGACTGGAGGAGGAACGACGTCTCTTTTACGTGGCACTCACACGGGCAAGGGAGTCCTGCACCATCACCTATGCCAGAAGCCGTTTTCGCAATGGTCAAACCAACCCCGCACGGGAGAGCCGCTTCCTGCAGGATATCGATCCGACCTATCTCAACATGGAGAGACAGTCAGCCTCCGGCAAGGCACGTGCCGCTGAAGCAGTTGATTTCTGGGGATCGATGCGTGAGCAACGATTGGAGAAGCAACGCGACAGCAGGCCTCCCCAAAAAGCGGTACCTCTTCAACAGGCACAATCCTCCATGCCTCTCTCGAAAGAGGCAAGAGAGTTGCAGGAAGGAGATCTCATCGAACACGAACGCTTTGGACGTGGTGTGGTCACCACCATTGAGTTGGGGGGTAGCGACCGGCGCGCTTTCGTCGATTTTGAATCGGCAGGCAGGAAACAGCTGTTGCTCAAGTTTGCCCGATTCACCATCGTAGGCCGATCAGAATAAGTAACTGCACACACATGTAAATTGTGTAGCGCTGAATATAAAAAACATAAATGTGATGTCTGATCCTTTAGACCTCAAGCACGACCGGTCATAGATCCAGCAGGGCTCTCTCGCTACTGCTGCCGCTGAACAACATATCGAGAGGGCTTTCCAGCAGTTGTTTCACACGCACCAGGAAACCGACCGAATCCTTGCCGTCGATCACCCGGTGGTCATAAGAAAGCGCCACATACATCATGGGGCGGATCACCACCTCTCCCTCTACGGCGACCGGTCGCTGCAGGATATTGTGCATACCCAGGATGGCCGACTGTGGGGGATTAATGATCGGTGTCGACATCATCGATCCAAACACACCACCATTTGTCACGGTGAAGGTGCCACCACTCATCTCGGGGATGGATAGCTTTCCCTTGCGCGCCTTCTCAGCTACCTCGGCAATGGCGCTCTCAATCTCCGCCAGGGTGAGACTCTCCACGTTGCGGATCACCGGCACCATCAACCCTTTGGGTGCACTCACCGCAACCGAGATATCGGCATAATCGTAGCTTACCAGATGCTCACCCTCCATCATTGAATTCACATTGGGATACTCCCGAAGAGCAATCGCACAGGCTTTCAGGAAGAATGACATCATCCCGAGCTTGATCCCATGCTTCTCCACAAACTGATTCTGAAAGCGTTTGCGCAGATCCATGATCGGTTTCATATCCACCTCGTTGAAGGTGGTGAGCATGGCTGTCTCATTCTTCACGGAGACCAGTCGCTCACTCAGTTTCCTGCGCAGCGAGCTCATCCGTTCGCGGCGGCTCTCCCTGCTTGCCGGCTGTCGCATACCCGCGGGAGTCGTGCCGCCACCCGAGGCCAATACCGCCTCCACATCCTCTTTTCGAAGGCGGCGCAAACCCTGTATCACATCATCGAGCGACAACCCGTTCTCCTCCATGATCTTCGCTGCCAGCGGCGTCACTTTCACCTCTGCATAGCCGGTGTCACCCGTGGCAGTGGTAGACGCTGGTTCACTTGAGACTTGTTTCTTGTCGGACACCGGGGCTGATTGATCCTCTGAGTGAACGATCGGCTGCGGACCATCCAACACCGGCGCATCGCTGTGCAGATCTTCCTTTATCGCCTCCGGCACCACCGAGGTATCAATCACACAAGCCACTGCTCCCACCTCGAGCATCTCCCCCTCGGGCGCATTGAAGGTTACTTTACCCGATTCCTCGGCCACCAGCATCAACGTTGCCTTCTCCGATTCCAGCTCCGCAATCTCACTGTTCTTGCCGACAAGCGACCCGTCGGCCACCAGCCAGCGCGTGAGTTCCACATGGGTGATCGATTCACCGGGACTGGGTATTTTGATCTCTACTTTTGCCATTGTAATGTCTTATTGAATGAGATTGACTCAGTTTGATTCTGGTTGAGTTTGATTTCTAGTTGCATCAACAGGATGTGGTCTCCAATGCCTGTTGGATAATCCGGGTCTGGTTGATCTTATGTTGTGCTGTCAACCCTTCGGCAGTGACACCACTTGCCGGTCGGCCAATGAGTCGCAGACGACAGTCGCCCAGTTGCTGCTTCACAAAGCTGGCAGCTCCCATGTTGAGCGGCTCCTCCTGTACCCATACCCATTCGGCATCCACAGGGAAGTGTCCGGTAACTGCTTCAAGCTGCTTCCTGGGAAAGGGATAGATCTGCTCCAGACGGATCACTGCGATCTCATCTTTTGCGGCCTCCCTGCGTGCAGCCTCCAGTTCGTAATAAAACTTCCCACTACAAAATAAAAGCCGCTTCACCTTCTTCAAATCACCTGAGACAACATCCCCTATCACTTCACGGAAGGTACCTTCGGTAAACTCGGCCAGAGGTGAAACACACTCAGGATGACGCAGCAGGCTCTTGGGTGTGAAAATTACCAACGGCACCCGTATATCACGATGCAGCTGTCGTCGCAACACATGGAACAGGTTGGCTGGTGTGGTGCAGTTCACCACCTGCAGGTTCTGGTTGGCACAGAGCGTGAGGAATCGCTCCATGCGACCACTCGAATGTTCGGCACCCTGTCCTTCATAACCATGTGGCAGCAGCATCACCAGTCCCGACTTGATGCCCCACTTCTCCTGCGCGGCAGCGATATACTGGTCCACAACTACCTGCCCCACATTGTAGAAGTCACCAAACTGTGCCTCCCAGATGGTGAGTCCATCGGGATGTGCCAACGAGTAACCATATTCAAACCCAAGGATGCCATATTCGTTGAGTGGGGAGTTGTAGATCCGCACAGCGGACTGCTCCACACCCAGATTCTTCAACGGGAAATATTTATCTTTCCCATCCTCGGTGATAATTTCAGCATGACGATGCGAGAACGTGCCGCGTTCGGAGTCCTGACCGCTCAACCGCACCGAATGTTTCTCACTTGCCAGTGACGCATAAGCCATCAGCTCTCCCATGGCCCAGTCGTATGAATCACTCTGGATCATGGCAGCTCGCTGGGCAAACAACCGCACCGTCTTGTTGAAGAACTTCATCTCCTCCGGTAAGGTGGTGATCCGTTCAGCCAGCTGCAGAAAAAGCGCTTTCGAAATATTGGTTGCTGTCGGTTTTTCAAAATCAGTCACCTCGGGCAAGCGGACATGCTTGTACTTCCCTGCCAGAAAAGGTTGGATGTTCAGCTGGCTGCTAGCCAGGGAGGCCTCATATGCCTCCTCCAGGTTCTGGTGAAAGGCTGCTACCCGCTCCTCGAATAACTGCCGGCTAAGGACACCCTCCCCGATCAGCTTCTCGGCATAGATGTCACGAGGGTTCTTGTGGCGGGCGATGATGTCATACAACTCCGGCTGCGTGAATCGAGGCTCGTCACCTTCGTTGTGGCCATACTTGCGGTAAGAGAGCAGGTCGATGAAAACGTCAATATTGAACATCTGCCGGAATTCAAGTGCCAGCTTGGCCACATACACCATCGCCTCAATGTCGTCGCCGTTCACGTGGAATACTGGCGACTGCGTCACCTTGGCCACATCAGTACAATAGGTGCTGGAGCGCCCTTGCAGGTAGCTGGTGGTGAATCCCACCTGGTTGTTGATCACGATGTGGATGGTGCCACCGGTCTTATAACCCTGTAGCTTGGAGAACTGTATCGTCTCGTAGACTACACCCTGACCGGCGATGGCTGCATCACCATGTACCAGGATGGGCAGCACGGCATCGTCGGTGAAGTGATGTACGTTCTCCAGTTGGGCTCGTGCAATACCCTGCACCACCGGACCAACCGCTTCAAGATGGGAAGGGTTGGGTGCCAGGCTGATGGAGATGTTGCGTCCCTCATACTCGATCGCATTGTGATACCCCAGATGGTACTTCACATCCCCATATTTGATCTCATCCTCGTAATTCTGGGCATTGAACTCGCGAAAGATCTGCGCATAAGGTTTCTTCATGATGTTGGTCAGCACATTGAGCCGTCCGCGATGCGCCATACCCAATACCATCTCATTCACCTCGTAACGACCCGCATGGGAGATCATCGCATCCAATGCGGGGATGATCGACTCGGAGCCCTCCAATGAGAAACGTTTCTGACCGACAAACTTCTTGTGCAGATAATCCTCAAATCCTGAGGCCTCAATCAGTCGATCCAGTATCCGCAGCTTCGCCTCTTTTGTGAATTCCTCCCTGTTGCGACTGCCCTCCATCTTCAACTGAAGCCATTGCACGATCTCCGGCTTGGTCATGTAACGGTACTCCACCCCGATCGATTTGCAATAGGTCGCTTCCAGGTGAGCAATGATACTGCGCAAGCTGGTCTTGCCAAGGCCTACCTCTTTACCTGCTTCAAAGAGTGTGTCGAGATCGCTCTCCGAGAGATCAAAATTCTCGATGGCCAGCGTGGGAGAGTAACTGCGACGGGTACGTACCGGATTGGTCTTGGTGAAGAGATGGCCGCGACGTCTGTAACCGTTGATCAATCGCATCACTGCGATCTCCTTGGGTGAGTGCCCATTCGTCTCCTTCGCTGCCAGTGGCCTGGTGGGAAAATGGGCAGTAGCCAGATCAAAACCCTGAAAGAAAAAGCGGAAGCTCTCATCCACATTCTCAGGTGATTCCTTATATTTTTGATACAAAGCCTCAAGGGCTTCAATGTCCATGTTCCCTAGTTCGTTTTTGGCATCCATTTGTCAGACTTGATGAATAATGATATAAATGGTAAAGATGGTGAAATTGTTCGGCTAAACCAACAAAAAATGCTACTTTTGATGCCTCAAATCATTCTGCTCAATCAGATCAGTATTCAACATCATAATAATCATTCCAATGACAAAAAGCGCTTTACAGATTGCGAGGGCTTCTTACCAGCCCAAGATGCCCACAGGATTGAAGGGCAATGTGAAAATTGAAGAGGGTGCTGCCACTCAATCGGTGCGTGACCAGGAGGAGATCGCCAAGTTATTCCCCAATACCTACGGAATGCCCATCGTGACATTTGCTGGCAGTGCGGGTGAAACAGGCAGCAACTCGCCACAGAATGTGGGGGTGATCCTCTCAGGTGGACAGGCACCTGGCGGACACAATGTGATTGCCGGCATATTCGATGGCATCAAGCGTCTGCATCCCCAAAGCAAACTCTACGGGTTCATCCTCGGTCCTGGTGGACTGGTAGACCACCAATACAAGGAGCTGACCGCTGAGATCATCGATGAATATCGCAATACCGGCGGCTTCGACATCATCGGCTCCGGACGTACCAAGCTGGAGAGCAAGGAGCAGTTCGACAAAGGACTTGAAATCCTGAAAAAATTGGACATCAAGGCACTGGTGATCATCGGTGGCGACGACTCCAATACCAATGCATGTGTGCTTGCAGAATACTACGCCGCCATCAATGCCGGCGTACAGGTGATCGGATGTCCCAAGACAATCGATGGTGACCTCAAAAACGAACAGATTGAAACCTCCTTCGGCTTCGATACCGCATGCAAGGTATACTCAGAACTGATTGGGAACATACAGCGCGACTGCAACTCGGCACGCAAGTACTGGCACTTTATCAAGGTGATGGGCCGCTCAGCCTCTCACATCGCACTCGAATGCGCACTGCAGACACATCCCAACATCAGCATTGTCTCTGAAGAGGTGGAAGCAAAGGGATGGTCGCTCGACCAGATTATCGAAGACATCGCAACAGTGATCTCAAATCGCGCCCAGAAAGGACTGAACTACGGAACTGTAATCATCCCGGAAGGCCTGATCGAGTTCATCCCGGCCATGAAGCTGTTGATCAGCGAGCTGAACGACTTCCTGGCACACAACCAGGAGGAGTTTGACCTGGTACGCCGCTCCGGCAAACGTGACTATATCATCAGCAAGTTGTCGGCGGTCAATGCGGAGATTTACGCCAGCCTGCCCGAAACGGTGGCCCGGCAGCTCACCCTCGACCGTGACCCACATGGCAACGTGCAGGTGTCGTTGATTGAAACAGAGAAACTGCTGGCAGAGATGGTGAAGAAAAAACTCGATCAATGGAAGAAAGAGGGCAAGTACAACGGAAAGTTCGCCTCCATCACACATTTCTTTGGTTACGAAGGACGCTGTGCGGCTCCTTCAAACTATGATGCCGACTACTGTTACTCGCTCGGCTATACCGCTTCGATGCTGGTGGCGGCCGGCAAAACAGGCTATATGTCATCAGTACGCAATACCACCGCTCAGGCTTCAGAATGGATTGCAGGTGGAATACCCATCACCATGATGATGAATATGGAACGACGTCATGGCGAAATGAAACCGGTAATTCAAAAGGCATTGGTCGAACTCAACGGGAAGCCCTTTGGCTATTTCGCAAGCCAGCGTGACAAGTGGGCCATTGAGACCGATTACGTATATCCTGGACCCATACAGTACTTCGGACCCACTGAAGTGTGCGACCAGCCAAGCAAAACGCTGCAACTGGAGCAAAAGGGACAGATCATGGTGCAATGACCCCTACCCTCGTGACACCTACATAAAAAGGGCTGACCCATGGGTCAGCCCTTTTTATGTAGGATCGTCTGAATGATTGGATCAGAAAAAACGGAATCGGTTGTCTTCAACCCCCAGCTTATCCTTGAGCACCTCCACCGACTGCATTTGCAGGCGATAGGCCTTCTCATTCATCATGCTCTGTTTCTGTGCCTTGTCATCATAGCTCTCACTGCCCTGGGTGCGTGCTGTCACCTGCGACACGTAAACACCCATGTTCCCCTTGAGTGGCCCCACCATGCTATTGAGTGGAGCGTAGGTAGAAACTGCATTCAGCACCGGTTCATAACCCAGACCAGTGATGTTCTGCGTATTGAAGCTCACAAAACGAACCGTATCGACACGGCTGTTCATTTCTTCAGCATAAGCCTCGAGGGTAGTGATGTTCTTGCCTTTCAAGTCAGCAATGATCTTCTCAGCCTTCTTCTCATTCAACAGCCGTGACCTGATGCCGGTGGAGACTTCTGAAAGCGGTGTGGTGCCGGCAGGTATAAACTGATCCACACGAGCCACCACGCGCAGGTTGGTGAAGTCAAATTTCTTCACGCTCCCCGGCTTCTTCTCGTTTGCCGCCCAGGTAATCACCTGACGTGATCCGGGGATCTGCGCCAATGTGAAATCATTGGCAGAAACGGTGATGTTGGGCATCACCATATAGCCCTTTTCGGCAGCCAGATCGTTAAACTTACTACCCACCTCTGGTGTTGACACAAACTGATTCAGCTCATTGTCGATGTTGTTGGAGGTCTTCTCACTGGCGATCACCGGCATGTCGATGAGGGCCACTTTGTATTTGTTCACCGGTTGCGTCCGCTCCTCTATCTGAAGAATGATCTGTTGCCCCGGCAGGGATAGCTTCACCAGCTCACCCACAGGTGTATTGAACACCGCATCAACCATCTCCGCACCAAACGATGCCAGATCGATTTCCCTGGCCCAGCCCACATCACCGCCATTAGAGCTGGGATTGAGGCTGTTGGCCACGTCGGCAAACAATTGTCCACCTTGAATCACGGTGTAGAGGCTATCGGTAAAACGGGTCACGATTGAATCCTGACCGACAATGGAACTACCGGGAATCGACATCATCCTAAAGTGCACCGAATCGGGAGCGACTGTTTTGTCTATCAACTTCACGATCTGATAAGAATCACCTTCACGCACTGGACCAAAAATATCATTGGGTGACGCTGTGCGAACAAACTCAATCTGATCGGGCGTCAGCGTTGTCTCACTCATGAAAACATCACGATAAGGCACCTGAGAATAATCGGCAACAACAGCAGCCGGATTCTGACTGTTCTGCAGCTCCGAGAAAGCCACACGCGACTCGGCTTCCACCTCTGCATAATCCTCCTCACTAGGCAACACCTGCTTGGAGAAATAAGAGAGCTTCACAAGGGGAGCATCCAAACGATACGCATCTTTGTGTTTTTCATAATAGGCCCTGATCTCCTGATCTGTCACCATCACCGCAGAATCGGGTATCGTGAAGTAACTCTGTACCGCATAGGCCATGTCGGCACTCTGTTGTGACATCTCGAAAGCAAACTTTGCTTCTGCATCATTGGTGATCGCCGCTCCTGAGAGCAGTGAGATGTATTTTTCTTCCAAACGCTGGGTCCTGACCATCTCTTCAATAAATAGCCAGAGTGACTTATACTGGTTTACGATTGATTGCTCCTCCGAATTGGGACTTGCCATGTTAATGGTGTTGATGAAATCAACCAAAGCGGTACGACTGAACATGCCGGTCTGCGGATCCACAAAAAAAGGAAGTTGTTGCAATACGGGTGAGATGTATTCGCCATGCACCAGGTCGTTGATCTCTTCCTTGCTTACAGTGAGTCCCAGCTTGCCGGTCTGATGATCCAACATACGCTGGCGTACCATCTGCTGATAAACCGCTTCGCGGATTTGTGCCGAGGTGTTTTCATCGAGTGAGCTCTGACCACTCACCATCTTCTGGAACTCCTCAAACTCAGTAATCTTGTCGGCATATTCCTTGGTTGATATCACTTCGCCGTTCACCACGAACGCTTTATCCTGCGCCCTCCCGAAGAGCGTGGAACCGGAAGTAAGCAAGTCTCCTAAAACAAAAGCAAGCAGTGCCACCCCAATAACGATGACCAACAGCGTGCCTTTATCCCTAATCTTTTGTAAAGTAGCCATTTAACTAATCTTTAGTGCTGTTTAAAAGGTAAAATGTAATCTGATTCAAATAAGGGTGCGAAGTTAGTAAAAATAAAGCAGATATATGATTTATTTCATGGAAAAGTATGCAGTGGTGCAGTGAAATAATCACCCTTCACCCACAGCGGAACCAATCTGCAACCGCACCACTTCAATTTTTCGTGCTGTAACTTTCAGTATCTTAAAGGTATATTTGCCAATGATCACCGTCTCATAGGTTTTCGGGAAGCGCTGCATGTGATGGAGTAGGTATCCGGCCACAGTGGAATATGCATCCGACACCGGTAAAGCGAGGTGATGCAGTTCGTTGAGGTGGTCAATCTCCACGCGTCCGGATAAGACGAACAGACCCTCACCCTCCCGTTTGATGAAATTGGACTTGACATCATATTCATCTTCAATCTCACCGAAAATCTCCTCCACCAAATCCTCCATTGTCACGATGCCGGAGGTACCGCCAAACTCATCTACCACCACGGCGATGCTCTTGCGCTGCTGCATCAGGTCACTCATCAGTTGTTTGGCCGACATGCTTTCAGGCACGAACGAGAGGGATGCCACGCTGGCCACCCAGTCGGCGGGTTGGTCGAAGATCTCCCAGATATGAATGTATCCCAGGATATTGTCCATATCCTCTCTGTAGACCAGGATACGGGAGAGACCCGTTTCGATGAATCGCTCTTTCAGTGTCTCAACATCAGTGTCAACACTCACCGCTACAATTTCGGCTCGCGGAATCATACAGTCCTTGATTTTCAGCGCAGAGAAGTCGAGTGCGTTCCGGAGAATCTTCACCTCGGCATCCATATCCTCTTCGTTTGCCAATTCATGGATGCTGCTCTTCACATATGCGTCGATGTCATTGAACCCGGACTGCTTTCCCCTGGTGTCAGCAAAACGAACTCCAAAAAGCCGGACAGCGAGTCTCGACAGCAGGATGAGAAAACGAGTCAAGGGGTAACACAGCACATAGAACAGAAAAGCGGGTATTGCAAACACCTTCATCCAGAAATTGGCATGGCGTTGAAACAGCAGCCTCGGCAGCAATTGGTCTGTGATCAGTATGACCAGAAAAAACGCAAGGAGAATGAGCAGCAACTGTGCGAGACTGGATCTATCGTCGGTTGTCGGCTGCTGTAGTGACAGCAGCGACGAGGTGATTAGCAACAGGAGCGCCATGATCTTGCCAACCACCATCGTAGCCAGAAACTGACGCGGGTGACTGAGTAGCATGTTCAACAGGTAGTGGTAATAACCCTGTGTCTTACTGCTTAGTGCAAACTTCAGCTTGTCGGAGGAGACAAACGCCGCCTCCGTGCCGGAAAAGAAAAGAGAAAGCAGCAAACTGAATATCAGACAGCAAATGGGTGCAGTTGGTGTCATGATTGAGGCTCTTTGATCTGTTGTTTCATTTGCGCTCCCGGTTGAAGTGTGTCGGGAGCATTTGTGGCTTGCTGCAACGAGTCTCCATCCGGGTTCTCTGTAAAAGGAAGCTTGCCGTCGTGAGGGCGGAAGATGCGGTAATCGGTCATCGCCTGGTTCGACTCAAAGCCGTACCCCTTGATCTCAGTCACTCCACGCTTGATGACAATGTAGCTGTCAGAGTATACCTTTTCATTTTTCTGGTCCCAAAACAACTCCTCGCTGTCGAAGATCTCACCCCTCATATTCTCCACGTGTACATTTTTTTTCAGCTGCCACAGATCTTTCCTGCTAAAATACCAGGCAGTGTCAGACATGACAGTCGCCTCGATGCGAAAGTCAGGGGTAAACCGTTCCAGGTAAATGCCGTAAGGGAAATACCAGTAGGGTTCGGCAGCCTTGTCGAACACACGCCATTCGTCGGCTACCAGCTTATAACGCGTTACACCCGAATCGGAAATCAACGTGGTCACCGAATCGGTGACCATTGTAGGCACCTGTTCCGGATCGTAGTTGAAAGGCACAAGGTTTTCATCTTTCTCTTTGCAGGAAACAAAATAAAACAACATAACAACCATTGTAGCAATGGTTGTTATGCGTGCTATGTTACGTATGTTGTGTTGCATCTTCAACACGTTATACCCTCCTCTTTTTTTATCGTAACCTGACCGTCGTGCTTTCGCCGATCCAGCCGGGAATATGCACCGTTTCACCCGCTTTGATACCCATCATGAAGGCGGTTTCGGTATCCATGTAAGCAGCGGAATAGCGGTTGATCAGACTGTTGGCTTTACCGGCTACACTGGGATCCACCGCACGGGCTTTTTGCAGTTTGTCAACGGCTGCACAATAGACCAGACCTGCCTTCTCGCTCTCGGAGAAGATGTTGTTGGCTGAACTGGCATAGAGCTGGGCTATCAGGATGTAGGCTTCTCCGTTGTTGGGGTTGTACTCCAGCGCATCGTAAGCAGCAGCTCTGGCACGGGCAAAATTACGCTGGTTTGAGAAGATACCGGCAAGCTGCATCATGTAGTTCGATGACTTGCTCTTGTCAACTTCAAGCTTTGCCGCTTCGGAGTAATATTTCACTGCGGTGTCGTAATCCTTGTCGCGCAGGCTCTTGTTGGCCAGACCCAGTGCAGCACTGGCAGAGGGTTCAAGGATGTGCAGGTACTCCGATGCGGTGAAGTAGAGATCAGACTCGGTACAACCTACGGAGGCAAGGGCATCGAGTACTTCATTCAGAAACTCCTTGTTTGTTTTGTTGGGTTCCACCTTGTCGGCATAATATTCGTTGAGTGTCTTGCAGTCGCCGGCACCGCTGGCAACAAAACCTTTCACAACACCCTCTTTCACCATACCCAGGTAATCGGCGTTGGCCTGGTCACCACCTGCCTTGTAGTGGGCAATGGCCTGATCCACATAACCCACAACCTTGAAATAGTCGCTGATATACTGATCCTTGTTTGAGTTGTCAACGAGGAATTGGGTCAGAGAGGCAACCATGAAGTAGGAGTAGGCATCCAGCGGATACATCTCACTCTTCATTTCATTCACCGCTTCACCCAACCAGTCGTAAATCACCTTCTGATCCGTTTTTTCACCTTTCAGCTCCATGTAATCATAGGTCTTGTATGCAAGGATGGTTCCCTTGGCGTCATCTGCACCAAAATATTTCAACCGGTTGTCATAAATCTCCATCACCTTGTCAAGATACTCCTGCTTCTTTGTTTCATCGGTTGCTGAAGCATGCAGTGCCTTGAAAATGCGGGGTCCGTAAATATAGATGTTTTTGCTGGAAGCGGGACAATTCTCATAAGCGGCTGTCCAGGGTGCCAGTGCACTCTCATAAGCCTCTGCCTTGGCGGCTGTCTGCATGAGACTCAGGCTCTCACGGCAAGTGACACTGTCCTCACCGTGTCCGTAGGGGGCTTTCACGGGATCATAGCCTGCCTTCTGGGCGCTGGCTCCTGCCACCAGCAGGAAAGCCACGAATCCTGATACTACAATTTTTTTCATATGCTCTGTTTGTTTAAAGTTGTTTTTACTTCTACTTGTTGTGATTTGGACAAAATGTTAAAAGGAAAGTTTAATCTCTCCCTTTCGTCCAGTATCAATGAGGGCAAACAGGCATCAGTTGAATTGCCGTTTGAAGAACCAAAACTCATTGATGTTCATGTTCAGTGAAATCTTAAACAGATCCTGACTGATCATGTGCTTCCGGTCGGGCTGTTGTCTGGAATAGCCCAAACCGATATTCAGCATGGATACATATTGTCCGGTCATGTAGTCGCGGAATGGCAACCCAAGACCCACATTCACCCCATATTCACGGTAACTGCCAATGCCACCACTCAATCCGCTCTCAGGATTGACAACAGAGAAGTTGCTGTAGGCATTCGAGTATGACACCCCCCCCCTGAAACGGATGCGGTGAAAATAGTTCTGACTCACCGGATCAATCACATATTCCATTCCGGTGTTGATGCGGAGCACATCGTTAAAGCGCGTGTCGGAAGTGAGACCATCGAGCAGGTCGGGATATTCCATCTTCTTCCACATCTGGTAGGTTCCATCCACACCAACCAGTAACTTGCCGGTACTGTAGGTGACGCCGAAACCGAACGATTGCGGCATTTGAAAGGAGACCCCCCGCAAGGTGTCGTTGAGTTTCTCCTGTGAGGGTGTGAGCCAGGGATTCTCATAGGGATCGTCGCTGTAGAGCAATATCGAGTGATTTACTGCTGCATTTGCACGGATGGAGGGGGTATACACCGCACCCAGGGTCACCGATCGCGTCTTATCCAGATCAAGGCGGTACTGCAAGCCAAAATCATATTTCAGGTCACGGAGGGTATAGGAATGCTTGTCCTCAGTCACCAGAGAGGCCGATTGAATGGGCATCACCACGCTGCTGCGTGAGAAGCTGCCAAAGAGGTAAGCGATATTGACACCGGCTGAAAGATTCTTCACCGGCTCCCAGGCAACGCCGGCATAAACCTGGTTCAAGCCACCCGTACCACGATAGGTTTCTACATATTGTATATCAGCCAGGGAGCGTACACCTCCAAAATTATACCCTGTCTTGGAATAGGGTAACAACCCGATGCTGCCGCCCACGTTGCGCAACAAGGGAAACTGCATGGCCACATAATCGAGGTTGCCATTGTAAAAATCACGCTTGTTGGTGCCGTCGTTCATGTGTGCCAGATGGCCCGAGACCCCCATATCGAAGATGAAGGTGAGCGAGTCAAGTTCAGAATAGGAAGCCGGATTGCCGGGGTTGACCTGTTGACTGCGGCGCAACCCGTAACTGATTCCTCCCATCGCTTCCGAGGCGCCCAGTGCCGGGTTTGAAAGCAACCCGTAACCATACCTACTGTATGGCGAATTGGAGCCCACTTGTTGTGCAAAAATGACAACGGTTGTCATTGCAAAAGCGATCAGAGAAAAGATCCTTTTTTTCTTGCTATTCATTTGTTATGGTAGTTGAACCAGCTCTTGGCAGCTTGTTTATGAAAACTGTTTTAGAGTGCAAAGATGACATATTTTTGTGATGCCACCAACTAAACATCTGGCTCTTGTTGTTAAAAAGATTAAAGATTAATGATTATAAACGATTCGTTCCGGCTCATATGCAATGGCTTACTATCCATCGTTTCATCTGTAGCCATTGTAAGAGACCACCTCCTGTAAAGGCTTCCTTTTTTTAGGACGCAACGGCTGAAGGCTGTAGCCAATGGCGATATCGAGCCACACCCTCTTCTGCACAGGTATGGCGAGCAGCTCCCGCATCTTCGGCTCATTGAACCAGCCCAGGATACAGGATCCCAGACCTTCTGCCTGCGCTGCAAGTGTGATGTGCGCAGCCAATATCCCCAGATCCATCTGGGCATAATCCTTCTGCTTCACCCACCCTCCGATGCCGGAGGTGAGATTGACCTTCTCTTCGACAAGCAATATGTGAACGGGGGCCTGCTTGGTGAAATGGTTCATTCCCAGGGCACGGGCAGAGGTGGCATCAGCCACCCTGTTCTTCAGGTCGGGGTCATCCACCACAATCAGGTGCCAGGGTTGTGCATTGCATGCTGAGGGAGCCAAACGGGCTGCCTCCAGGATGCGTTCTATCTTTGCCTTCTCTACCGGTTGCTCCGGATCAAATGCCCTGACACTCTGCCGGGAGGATACAAGTTTCAGAAAATCCATTGTCATCAGTTTAACGACACGATGCGACTGATATACTTGCCGATGATGTCGAACTCCAGGTTCACCACCGATCCTTCCCTGATCTGGTGAAAATTGGTGTACGCATGGGTGTAGGGGATGATGGCCACTTTGAAACTGTTTTCAGTGGGTTCAACAACAGTGAGGCTCACCCCGTTCACCGTCACCGAGCCCTTGTCGACAGTGAGATATCCTTTTTTGGCCATCTCCCGGTCGAAAGCATACTCAAAAGTGTAGTACCAGCTACCATCCGCTTCGGTCACCGACTTACAGACAGCGGTCTGATCCACGTGACCCTGCACGATGTGGCCATCGAGACGACCGTTCATCAGCATGCTACGCTCCAGGTTCACCTTGCTACCCACTTCGAGCAGTCCCAGGTTGGAACAGGCCAGTGTCTCCTGTATGGCCGTCACGGTATAGCTGTCGCCATGGAGGGAGACCACCGTGAGGCAAACGCCGTTGTGGGAGATGCTTTGATCTACTTTCAATTCACCGGTGAATGTGCAACGCAGCGTGATGTGCAGGTTCCCCTTCTCCTGGTGCAGTGCGACCACCGTGGCCGCCTCTTCTACTATTCCTGAAAACATATTGATTGATGTGATGATTCGTTGATTCGTTGGTGGAATGATTGGTTACCAGATGGTGGCGCGTTTATCTTCGGGCAGCCAGAGTGAATCGGAGGAGGTGATGCCAAACGCATCGTACCAGGCATCCACATGGGGCAACGCACCATCCACCCGCCATCTCCCCAGCGAGTGGGGATCGATCTTGGTGAGTCGCAGGATCTCCTCATCCCGCACATTACCTGCCCAGAGGGCAGCATAACTCAGGAAGAAACGCTGTGCCGGGGTGAAGCCACCCAGGGGCTCACCATTTGTTGCCTGGTCGGTATACATAAAAGCGTGGTAGGAGACTTGCAAACCACCCTGATCGGCGATATTCTCACCCAGGGTGAAAGTTCCATTTGCGCGCACCGAGTCGAGTACCGAAATATGATCGAAATGCTCCACCAACACACGGGTACGCTCATCGAAGCGGGAGGCATCATCGGCAGTCCACCAGTCGGTCAGGTTGCCCTCCTTGTCGAACTTGCGGCCCTGGTCGTCAAAACCGTGCGTCATCTCATGACCGATCACCACGCCAATGCCACCATAGTTGATCGCATCATCGCCATCCATGTAAAAGAATGGAGGCTGCAGAATGCCGGCAGGGAAGCAGATCTCGTTGGAAGAGGGGTTGTAGTAGGCATTCACCGTTTGCGGTGACATATACCACTTGCTCTTGTCCACAGGCTGACCCAGCTCACTGATCATCTCCGCATATTCGAACTCGGAAGCCCGGACAATGTTCTGCCAGTATGAGTCGTCGCGGATTTCCAGGGGTGTATAATCTCTCCACTTATCGGGATACCCGATTTTCACTGTGATGGTAGCCAACTTCTCAAGTGCTTTGGTCTTTGTCTCATCGCTCATCCACTCCAACAGGGCAATTCTCTCACCCAATGCATGTGACAGGTTGTCTACCATTTTAAGCATCCGTTCTTTGGCCTGCTGTGGGAAATATTGTTCCACATAGAGTTGACCCACTGCTTCACCAAGTGCTCCGTTCACCGCGTCGATAGCCCTGCGCCAACGGGGGCGCAACTCCTTGCTGCCGCTGAGTGTCTTGCCGTAAAACTCAAAATTGGCCTCCACAAAGGGATCGCTCAGGTATGCGGCAGCCGAATTGATCACCTTCCAGCTGAGGTAGTCTCGCAGCGATTCAACAGACTCCTGTTCTATGACTTCGATGGCTGCCTTTACTGGTGCCGGGTGCGACACGTTCAAGCTGTCCAGTCCGGGAGCACCAACCTCCGTGAAGTAAAGATCCCAATCGAAGGGTGCCACCTTCCCGGCCAATTCGTCCAACCGCATCATGTGGTAGTTGAGCTCCGGGATGCGGCGCATCTCACGGGTGATGTGTGCATCGGCCAGAGCTGTCTCAATCCGCATCACGTTGGCAGCGGCCTGCACAGCTGTTTCCTTTTCGTATCCGGCATTTTCAAACTGGGTCTCCATCATCCGGACATAAGCCTCACGCAGCAACAAGGAATGGTCATCCTCCAGCAGGTAGTAATCACGATCACCCATGCCGATTCCCGACTGGTAGAGATGGACAATGTTCATTGAGCTGTTCTTGTCGTCGGGGCCCACACCGAAGCCGAAAAAGGGATTGCCGGCATAGCGGCTTACCTGTGCCATCTGACGGATCACATCCTGCTTATCCTTTACAGCGGCAATCGCCGCCAGTTGAGAGCGGATGGGTGTAGCTCCCTGTTCATTTAGCCGGATGCTGTCGATACCCATGCGGTAAAGGTCTCCCACCTTCTGTGCGTTGGAGCCGTCAGGGTGTTTCTTGCTGCCGAGCGCTTCTATCAGCGACTGTATCTGTTGTTGGTTCTCTTCGCGCAGCTTGTCAAACGAGCCGTAGCGGGCATATTCGTCCGGGATGGGATTGGCGAGTTGCCATCCCCCAGTGGCATATTGGTAGAAACTCTCACCGGGAGCGGCTGTGGTATCCATCATTGAGGCATCCAGGCTCACCGGTTGATGCGTTGTTTTTTGCTGTGTACAACT
The DNA here is from genome assembly GCA_023399295.1 of Bacteroidota bacterium. Taxonomy (GTDB): domain Bacteria; phylum Bacteroidota; class Bacteroidia; order Bacteroidales; family Dysgonomonadaceae; genus Proteiniphilum. The sequence continues at coordinate 4,495 of JAEWQF010000005.1, read as the reverse complement.
GATTATTGTCATTACTGATACAAGAGTAAAGAGGTTGAATATCGGTTTCATAACGGTCCAGTTTAAAATTGGGGACAAAGGTACAAAAAAAACTACAGGGAAGAATCAGTTGTCCAGTCTCGACAGCTCCTCACGGATCAGTCGTTCTGTAGGTTCGCTCACGGGGACCAGTGGCAGTCGGACCATGTTGCGCACCATCCTTCGCTGGCTGAGCAGACATTTCACCCCGGAAGGGTTTCCCTCAACGAAGATGAGTCGGAACAACGCACTAAAATCAGCTTCCATCTTCTCACGGGCAAGCTGTGCATCTCCGTTCAGCGCATGTTTCACCAGCCACGCCATCTCCTTGGGAAAAGCATTGCCAAATACCGAGATGACACCCACACCCCCCAGGGCGATCACGGCGGTGGTCACTGCGTCATCACCCGAGATCACCTGAAATGTATCGGGTGCGCCATCGATGATTGCTTTTATCTGGTTCAGGTCACCCGATGCCTCTTTGGTAGCAATCACATTGCCACAGTCGCGTGCCAGACGCAGGGTTGTTTCGGCGGTCATGTTGACACCGGTACGTCCTGGCACATTGTAGAGGATGATCGGCAGTGGTGAAGCCTGCGAAAGAGCACAGAAATGACGATAGAGTCCCTCCTGCGTGGGCTTGTTGTAGTAGGGTGTGACAGATAGGAATGCACTGATGCCGGAGATATCGCAGCAACGCATCTCCTCAGCAACCTCTGATGTATTGTTTCCCCCTACTCCTTTTACCACAGGTATACGGCCATTTACCTTTTCAACGATGAAACGCGCAACATCCCGCTTCTCCTCTTTTGAGAGCGTCGGAGTCTCAGCAGTGGTACCCAGCGCCACAATGTAATCGGTACCGTTTGCCACCTGAAAATCAATCATCTCTGAGAGTCCTTCCCAATCGATGGATCCATCCTCGTTAAAAGGAGTAATCAGGGCCACTCCCAAACCCCTTAAATTGACTTTTGTCATGAAATGGTACTTTTTGCCGGCAAAATAACCCCAGAAAGGATCATTTATTGAATAAAATGCTTTTTCAGTGCAAAGGTACACAAAATTCAAAATGCAGCACCGTGAACGGCTTAAAAAATAGGGCAATTGGTGAATCGGGAGGGAGGAATCAATTATATCATCGCTCACTTCAAACAGAAATAATTGATTATCTTTGTCTCACAAACAAGCACTGATCATCGCATGCTTTTCAAACCTGAATCATACAGCATACCGGATGAACCGATGAAACCCTTCATCGACCCACAGGAGATATGGGGTTTGCTCAAACGGCCTGCTCCCGATGACCAAGAGGTAGAACGTGTCATCGCCCGCTCTCTCAACAAACACCGCCTCACACTACAGGAGGTGGCCACCCTGATCAACGCATCCACACCGGGACATGTGCAGCTCATCAAAGAGGGTGCCCGTGAACTGAAACAAAAGATCTATGGCAACCGTGTGGTGCTCTTCGCACCACTCTATGTGGGCAACAAATGTTCCAACGACTGCACCTACTGCGGATTCCGCTCTTCCAACAAAGCCCAACAGCGGAAAACGCTTACCAGCGAAGAGCTGGTGAAAGAGATCGAGGCACTGGAGGATAACGGCCAGAAGAGACTGATTCTGGTATATGGTGAACATGCAGAGTATGACCCTGCGTTCATTGCTGAGACGGTACGAACAGCTTACAGGGTAAAGAAAGGAAATGGTGAGATCAGACGGGTCAACATCAACGCCGCACCCCTCACCATCGAAGGGTTCCGCACCGTGAAGGAGGCGGGGATCGGTACCTACCAGATTTTCCAGGAGACCTACCACCCGGAAGCTTATCGGCAGTATCACCTCCGCGGGAAGAAAGCGGACTACGACAATAGACTCACAGCGCTCGACAGGGCTCAGGAAGCAGGGCTGGACGATGTGGGGATCGGTGCCCTCTTCGGACTCTACGACTGGCGTTTCGAGGTGATGGCGCTGGTGCGCCACACCAACCACCTGGAAGCCTGCTATCACGTAGGACCACACACCATCTCCTTCCCCCGCATCAAGGATGCCTCCATGCTGCACCTGGGTGACCGCTATTTCGTGTCGGATGCAGATTTCTCTCGACTGGTGGCCATTCTTCGTCTGGCAGTACCCTATACCGGCATGATTCTCACCGCGCGTGAGCCGGCAGCGCTGCGCAATGAGCTGCTTCAGTTTGGTGTCTCACAGATTGACGGTGGCACCCGCATCGAGTTGGGGGGCTACACTGAGAGAGAGCCACAACATGACCTCAACAAGGGGCAATTCCTGATTCATGACGACCGCTCCCTGAATGAGATCATCGAAGAGCTGCTGGCACAGGAGATGCTACCCTCCTTCTGCACGGCCTGTTACCGGTTGGGACGTACCGGCGAGCATTTTATGGAGTTTTCAGTCCCTGGCTTCATCAAGCGCTTTTGTACCCCCAATGCGATGCTCACGCTGGCAGAGTATCTGGTGGATTATGCTCCCACAGATACCAGAGAGAGGGGCTGGAAAGTAATCGAACAGCACATGAAGCAACTGAACAGCAGAGTGGGCGGGGAAGTACGCGAACGGATCAACCGGATCAAACAGGGGGAGCGGGATCTCTATTTTTAGCAACAAGCGGTTAGCGGTATGCGTCTCACTTCGACCCGTCAACCGATCAACGTAACACAATGACCAGCAACAGTCTCCATATCGGCATCTTTGGCCGCAGGAACACCGGCAAGAGCACCCTGATCAACTGGCTCACGGGGCAGGAGATCTCGATTGTGTCACCATTGCCAGGCACAACCACCGATCCGGTAAAAAAATCATTGGAGATACCGGGCATCGGACCGGTTGTGCTGATTGATACCGCCGGCATTGACGACCTGGGCGAGCTCGGCACACAACGTATCCGCCGCTCACGGGAGGTGATCAGCATGGTAGACTGTGCCCTGTTGTTAATTGCCGGAAACCAGTTTGGGGAATATGAGATACAACTGATCGGTCAGCTCAGGGAACAGGAGGTGCCTTTTCTGATCCTGCACACCAAGAACGATATCGCCCAAATTGCAGCCATCACCCAAACAGTGATTCAGCAACACGCTTCGGCGGAGATCATCGACCTGCATACCGGAGATGACACACACAGGGATGATGTGGTGAAAGCACTCAAACGAATCATCCCCGAAACGGCTCTTCGGCAAAAGTCACTGTTCGGAGACCTTGTCAGACCGCAGGATGTCGTGTTGATGATCACCCCTATCGACAGCGAGGCTCCCGAAGGTCGGCTGATACTGCCACAGAACCAGGCGATCCGCGACGCACTCGATCATGACTGTATCACTGTGGTAGTGAAGGAAACCGAGTTACAGGTCGTCCTGGACAAAGGCATCAAACCGGCACTGGCCATCACCGACAGTCAGCTGTTCGGGGAGGTAGCTCAACTATTACCGGATGAGATCCCACTCACCAGCTTCAGCATCCTTTTTGCCCGACAGAAGGGTGATTTTGAAGCCTATCTGGCAGGTACGCCACACATCTCGAAACTACAGGAAGGGGATCATGTTCTGTTGCTGGAGAGCTGCACCCACCACAGCAGTTGCGACGACATCGGCAGGGTGAAGATCCCCCGATTGATGCAGGCATTCACAGGGCATACACTGCACTTCACCGTGGTCTCCGGTCTCTCGCCACTTCCCGTCGATATCAGGAAATATGCGCTTGTCGTTCAATGTGGCGGCTGCATGGTGACCCGCAAACAACTGAACAACAGGATACAAACATTCATTCATGCCGGCATCGCGGTTACCAATTATGGCATGACACTGGCTTACCTGAATGGCATCTTCGCACGGGCAACCGCGATGCTGAAAATCAGTACTGACGAGAAGAGACAGAAGCAACAGAAAGAACAACAGATGTCCATCTTTTGCGATGACAACCTGAATGAGATGCAGGATGGATGAAATGATCAGCCCCGGGGATCTATCGCGTGAGCAGATCACTGCACTGCTGCAGGGTGGAAGATCTGTAGAAGAGGCGTTGTTTCTCCGTTCTGCAGCCGTCAGGCAAGCTTGTGTGGGCAACAGTGTCTACCTGCGGGGATTGATCGAACTCTCCAACATCTGCGAAAAAGATTGTTATTACTGCGGCATCCGCTGCTCCAACAGGGAGGTGCACCGCTACAGCCTGACGCATGATGAGGTGATGAGCGCCATTCACTTTGCGCATGCCAACGGATTCGGCTCGGTAGCCATCCAGTCGGGCGAGCGCTCCTCTCCTACCTTTGTGCGACAGATCGACAAGATGCTGCGTGATGCAAAACAAGTTACCGGCGGTGAGATCGGTATCACACTATCCTGCGGCGAGCAGACGAAAGAGACCTACCGACGTTGGTTCGAGAGCGGTGCCGAGCGCTACCTGCTCCGCATCGAGTCATCCAGTGAGAAACTCTACGGAAAGCTGCACCCCGCTGATGAGAAGC